>DATKMJ010000039.1 GCA_035541935.1 Candidatus Binatia bacterium
CGCTCAGGGTGACATTCCGGCGGGTGACACGACGCGAGAACGCGTCTACTGGCGATAGTGCTCGACGACGTCGCTGCTGCGGATGTGCGCGATCCCCGGATCTTGGCCGGCGTCGCGGCGAGCCCGGCGCTGTCGCATTAAATCCCAGTACTGATCGAGGCGCACCGATATCGCCTCGAGCCGAGCGAGATCGTCGGCGGTGAGTTTGCCGTTCTCGCCGTGTTCGAGCAGGCGATGCTCCTCGGCTACGAGGCTCTCGATGTGGTCGCGTATCTCGGCGTCGTTCATGGACGAAACCCCCTTCGCGTCTGGCTAGCTGCGCGCAGCGGCTGCGCCGCTCCTCCCGCCGCGTCGCGCTCGCGCAAGAGAACGCCGAGCAAGAGATCGGCCGTCGTCGCGATACCCTCGTCGCGGCCGAGCAGTTCGAGCGCCGCGTCGAGGATAATGACGCCCGCCGGAAGGATATCGGCGCGCTGCGGCTTCATTCCGACGATCCGTTTGCGTTCTTCGAGCGGCATCTTCAGCAACCGTTCCAACGTGCGCTGCAGATCGCCGCGCTTCAGCGAATATGCCGAGGCCGGCGCGACGCGCCCGCGCACGATCGCGGCGGCCGTCGTAGCGGTTCCGCCGACGAGCGCCAACCGCTGCACCGGCGGCGACTCCTTGAGCGGCTGCAACGCGTCGACGGCAAGCGCGCGAGCCTTTGCAACGGCGTCGTCGCCGATCGCTCCGTCGCGTCCGGCGAGACTCGGCACGGCTTCGGTGAGGCGAACCGCGCCGATCTCGCACGAGATGACGTTATCGGGCTCGCTCGTGACGCCCGACGCATACTCGGTGCTCCCGCCGCCGAGATCGAGCACGCCGACGCGTTCGTCGCGTAACGCGCCGAGCGCGGTCAGCGCCCCGCGATACGAAGCGGCCGCCTCTTCTTCGCCCGAGAGAATGCGCAGCGGTACGCCGATCTGCGCCTCAAGGCGCCGCGAGAACTCGTCGCCGTTGTCGGCGCGGCGTATCGCGCTCGTGGCTATCGCGAAGAGCCGGACGTAATGCCCCCTGACGGAGCGCAGATGCTGCGCGACGGCATCGAGCGTGCGCCGCATCGGCTCGTCGCCGAGATGCCCGCGCGCGCCCAGCCCTTCACCGATGCGCGTTCCGATCGACCGCGCGACCTCGACGTGCGGATCTTCGGGTGCTAGGTCGGCGAGGAGCAGGCGCGTCGAGTTCGTGCCGATCGAGACGATCGCATGGCGCTTGCTCAACCGTGCTTCGCTTCAAAGAGCGCGGCGCGGCGTTTCTTCCGTAGGAAATGCCGTTCTGCAGCCGGCACGCCGTCGGCCGGCTCCCATTCCTCGGTGCTCTTGAGAAACGCCGCGATCTGGTCCTCGAGAGCGTCGTCGCTAATCTGCGGCGCGAGCGAGACCGCGCATCGCCGGCCGGCTCGCCGTACTTCGAACGCCAGCCGCTTCTTACCGAGGAGCGAACGGCGATAGAGATCGCGGTGGGTCTCGACGTCCGATGGGCTCGCGCTGGCGAGGTCGCCGTCGTCCAGCCGCACCGTCGCGCCGTATGCGTTGAGGTTGATGACGATGCCGCCCGCAGTGGCGCTCAAGGAGCGGTCGACGGCTGGGCCGGCGCGGGCTGGGGGGAGATGAAGATCAGGGCCTCGTTCGGGCGCACGAGGCGCAAGCGGTCGTGAATTTCAGGTATCGCGCCCTCGGGATCGCGCAGGCGCCGCAGTTCTTGCTGCTGTTCGTCGCGCCGGCGTGAGAGGTCGGAGATGTCGGAGCGGATCGCCGCAAGCTCGTGGGCCGCGGTGAGATTCTCGCCGAGCGCGCGGGCGAACTGGATCGTGATCAGCGTGCCGACCAGGAGCGCGATCGCCGCGGCCGTCAATCGGCCCGCGAAGCGGAGAACCTGGTTGCCGCGCCGCCTCAACCGGGGCTGCCTACGGGCTTCAGACCCTCGGTCTGCCACTCGCCCAATCGCCGGTACTTGCGGTAGCGCTCGTCCAAGAGTCTCTCGGGCGGGAGCGCCGCGTACCGCGTGATCGCCGAGTCCACCGCGTCGAGCGTGCGCGTCACCACGTCCTGGGCGTTGCGGTGAGCGCCTCCGAGCGGCTCTGCAACGATCTCGTCCACGATGCCGAAACGGCGCAAATCATCGGCTGTCAACTTCAACCGCGCCGCCGCTTCTTCCGCTTTGCTCGCATCGGACCAGAGAATCGCCGCGCAGCCCTCGGGCGACGCAACCGAGTAGGTGCTGTGCTCGAGCATCAGCACGCGATCCGCGATCGCGAGGGCCAGCGCGCCGCCGGATCCGCCCTCTCCGATCACCGTCGCGACGATCGGAACGCGCGCGGTCGCGAACGCCTGCAGGCAGGTTGCTATCGCCTCGGATTGCGCGTGTTCCTCGGAACTGATGCCGGGGTCGGCGCCCTTTGTGTCCACGAAGGTCACGACCGGCACGCCGAACCGAGCGGCGAGCCTCACCAGCCGCGTCGCCTTGCGATACCCCTCGGGGGCGGGCATGCCGAAATTGCGCCGCAGATTCTCCTTCGTATCGCGGCCGCGCTGCTGACCGATGACCATAACCGGGCGCGCTCTCAGTAGCGCGAAGCCGCCGACGATCGAGGGATCGTCGCGATAGTGACGGTCGCCGTGGAGCTCGTCGAACCGGTCGAACCGAGAGATGTAGTCGAGCGACGTCGGCCGGTCGGGATGGCGCGCCATGTGCACCTTCTCCCACGGCGAGAGCGTCCCGAAGAACTCCTTGAGCAGCTCCTGGTACTTCGCTTCGAGCGCGGCGATCTCGCTCGACATGTCGAGCGGCTGCGCGGCCGAGGCCTGGCGCAGTTCGGCGATGCTCTTCTCGAGCTCGACGAGACGCTTCTCGCGCTCGACGATCAGATTATTGCTCATGCCGCACGTACTCGAGCAGCCGAATGAGCGTCTCTTTCAACTTTCGCCGATCGACGACCATGTCGATCGCGCCCTTCTCCAATAGGAACTCGGCCGTCTGGAACTGGTCGGGCAGCCGCTGGCGTATCGTCTGCTCGATCACGCGCCGCCCGGCGAAGCCGATCATCGCCTTCGATTCGGCGACGATGACGTCGGCCTGGAACGCGAAGGATGCGGAGACGCCGCCGGTCGTCGGATCGGTGAGAACGACCGCGAAGAAGTTACCCTCTTCCATGAACGCCGCGACGGCCGCGGTCGTCTTCGCCATCTGCATGAGCGCCAGCATGCCCTCTTCCATGCGCGCGCCGCCCGAAGCCGAGAAGATAACGCACGGAACCTTGCGCTTGCGCGCCTCTTCGAGGAGCAGCGTAATCCGCTCGCCGGTGACGCGTCCCATCGTGCCGCCGCGAAAGTGGAAGTCCATGACGCCGAGGCCGACCGGGTGACCGCCGATCGTGCCGAAGCCGCAGACGACCGACTCCGAGAGACCGCTGCGTTCGCGATCGCCCTTCAGCTTCGCCGGATACGACTTCTTATCGGTCCAACCGAGCGGATCGCCGGCGACGACGTCTTGCCCGAGCTCGACGAACTCGCCGTCGAGAATCGAGGCGAGACGATCGTGGGCTCCCATGCGAAAGTGATGACCGCACCGATTGCAGACGTAGAGATTCGCCGCCAGGTCGCGCCGGTAGAGCACCTCGCCGCACTTCGGGCACTTGCTCCACAACGCCGCGTCGGAGTTTTGGACCTCCTTGTTGCGGCGCGTCGCCAGCCACTCGGGAATCGGCATCAGCCGTTACGCTCCTTCGCCGCCTGCGGGGAGAGCGACGCGGCGTAAAGCCGCGAGAGCTGTTTGAGATAGTTGAAGATCTCGCGCTGGTTGAGTTTCGACGTTCCTGCGACGCGATCGGTAAAGACGTACGGCACTTCGATCGCCCGTCCGTAATGCGCCTTCGCAATTACCTCCAAGCCGATCTTGAAGCCGATCGGATCGAGCGTCACGCCGTCGAGCGCCTCGCGCCGCACGAGGAAGTAGCCGCTCGTAACGTCCTTGACGTGCGTCAGCGGGCGCGCGAGCCAGCACGCGACGCGCGACGTGATGATGCGGCGCGCCGGCCAGTTCGCGATGCCGCCGCCCTCGACGTAGCGGCTGCCGACGGCCAGTCCGTACTGACCCGATTCGAGCGCGGCGACCATCTTCGGCAGTGCGGCGACGTCGTGGCTGAAATCGGCGTCCATCGCACCGAGCGCGACCGACTCGCTGCGAGCGATCTTCCAGCCGTCGATCACCGCGCTCGATAGGCCGAGCTTACCGCTGCGGTGTAGGCAGCGAACGGGCAGCGTCTTCGACAGCTCGTCGACGATCGCGCCGGTGCCGTCGGGCGAGTTGTCGTCAACGACGATCACCTCACCGTCGAGGGCATACGTGCGAAACGCAGTGTCGAGCGCGGCGAGCAACTTGCCGATGCCCGCGGCCTCGTTATAGGTCGGAATTACGATCGAAAACGGAAGTGACATGCCGATCGTTCTCTCTACGACGCGAAGGCGCCAATCACCGCCAGCAACGCGATCGCCGCGGTATCGGTTCGCAGAACGCGCCGGCCGAGGGAGATCGTCTGCGCCCCGGCACGCCGAGCCGATTCCGCTTCGTCGTGGGTAAAACCACCCTCGGGGCCGACGACGACGAGCGCGCGCCCCGCCGTCGGCAGTGCGGCTCCAAGACGCTCGTAGAGCGATCCCGGCGCCGCTAGTTCCCACGCGAAAAGCACCGCGTCGTAGGCCGCAAATCGCTCGAGCAGCGCGTCGAATCGCACGGGCTCGGCGACGTCCGGAACGTCGCGGCGCCCGCATTGTTGCGCGGCGCCGCGCGCCAGACGCCTCCATCGCTCGACCTGCTGCTCGCCGACGCCGCGGCGCACGCTGCGCTCGCAATAGAACGGAAGGAAGGCGCCCGCACCGAGTTCCGTGCCCTTCTCGATCACGTAATCCATCCGCCGGCCCTTCGGCACGGCCTGCGCGACGTCGGCGATCGGTCCGCGCAGCGGTTCGCCGCGAACGAGCCCGGCGAGCCGCGCGCGCACGACGGTCCCGACGTTTTCGAGCGATGCCGAGAACGCGGTCGCGCCCGAATCTATCACTTCGATCTCGTCGCCCTCGCGCAGGCGCAGCACCCGGACGATCTTGTGAGCGTCGCTGCCGCCGATCTCAACGATGCTCCCGATCTCCTTCGTGCCTTCGACGAAGAAACGGCGGGCGGTCACTCGGGGCGGAACGCATCCTTCACGCGCTCGAAGAACGTGCGCTCTTCGATCGCATCGCCGCCGGCGCGCGCGTACTCCTCGAGCACGCCGCGCTGGCGTTTGCTGAGTTTCGTCGGAACGACGACGTAGACGGTCACGTGATGGTCGCCGCGATGCGAGCCGCGCACGCTCGGCATTCCGAGCCCGCGCAACCGCAGCGTCGTGCCAGATTGCGTTCCGGGCGGAATCGTCAGCATCGCGTCGCCCCCGAGCGTCGGAACCCGGATCGACGAACCGAGCGCCGCCTGCGGAAAGCTCAGCGGTGCGTCGGCGAACGTGTCGCGGCCGTTGCGCTTGAAGACCCCGTGCGGCGCGATCTGCAGGTAGACGTAGAGGTCGCCCGGCGGGCCGCCGCGCGTCCCGGCCTCGCCGCTCCCGGCGATCTTGATGCGCGAGCCGTCGTCAACGCCGGCGGGAACGGTCACGTTCAATCTCGTCTCCACCTCGCGCCGCCCGACGCCGCCGCACCATTCACAAGGATGCGACGTAATGTGCCCCTCGCCGCGGCACTGAGCGCAGGGAGCCTGCGTGACGATCTGCCCGAGCGGAGTCTGCCGCATCGTGCGTATCGTTCCGCTTCCTCCGCAGGCGCCGCAGGAGACGACGACGGTTCCGGGCGCGGCACCGCTTCCGTTGCAGGTGGTGCAGTCGCCGAAGCGGTTGAAGACGATCTCTTTTGTCGCGCCGTGGAACGCCTCTTCGAGCGTAATCTGCTCGTCGTAGCGAAGGTCGGCGCCGCGTTCCGGTCCGGCGCGCCGCGGCCGCGCGCCGGCGCGCACGTTGCCGAAGAACATCTCGAAGATGTCGCCGAACGAGCCCGAGCCGAAGTTGAAGTCGCCGCCGCCCGCCGACGCGCCGTTGCCGACGACGCCGAAGCGATCGTACTGCTCGCGCTTGTGCGGGTCGGAGAGCACCTCGTACGCTTCGTTGATCTCTTTAAAGTGATGCTCGGCCTGCGACTTGTCGTCCGCGACGTCGGGATGGTGCCGGCGCGCGAGCTCTCGATACGCTCGTTTGATCGCATCCTTCGACGCGCCCCGGTCGACGCCGAGGACTTCGTAGTAATCCCGGGTCGGCATCTAGGCTAGCGGGAACTCCTCGACGTCCGAGAGACGGTGGCTCAACGTCTCCGCGGTACCGGCGGCGAGCGCGAGCAGACGCGCGTACGGCATCCGTCGCGGCCCGAGGATCGAGAGCATCCCCATCGCTTGGGTGCCGAAATGGTACGGAACCGTAACGACCGAGAGGTCTGCGAGCTCCTCGCTGCCGAGCTCGTGTCCGATCTTCACGCTCGCGGCGTCGGCGCTCGCCGCATCCGAGACGATCTGGTAGAGCGTCTTCTGCTCTTCGACGATGCGCAGTATCGAGCGCAGTTTTCGCAAATCCTGAAACTCGGGCTGATCGAGCAGGTTCTGCGCGCCGGCGGCCGCCACGGTGGGCTGTTCGCTCGAGCGCGCCGAGAGAACCGCAGCGACGACGGCATTGCGCAGGTCGTCGGAGACTCCGGCCTTCTGTGCCGCTTGCGCGATCTCGCTCTCGCCGACGTCGCGCAGCGTGCGATCGGCGAAGCGCGCGTTGAGCGCGTTCGAGAACCGCGTCAGATCGTCGGGCTGCACCTCGGCACCGAGCTCGAAGAGACTCTGCGCCGCGACGCCGATCGAGGTGACGACGATTGCGACGCCGGTGTGGGGCGAGAGCCAGATCAGTTGGATGTGCTTGAAGAGCGTCGCCTCTTGCTGCGGCTTCGTCACGAAGGCCAAGTTGTTCGAGAGACGGCCGAGCAGCCGGGTCGTATGCTCGATGATCTCGTCGAGCTCTCGCGTGGCGTCGCCGAGCTCGTCGCGGATGCGCCGGCGCTCGCCTTCGCTCAACTCCTCGGGCTGCATCAGGCTATCGACGTACGTGCGGTAGCCCGCGTCGGACGGAATCCGCCCGGCGGACGTGTGCGGCTGCACGAGATACCCCCCGGCCTCGAGCTCGGCCATCTCGTTGCGAACGGTCGCCGAGCTGATCCCGAGGTTGTACTTCTGCGTGAGGGACTGCGAGCCGACGGGCTCGGCCGTCGCTATGTACTCATAGACGACGGTCGCGAGGATATACGCCTTGCGCTTGTCCAGGCCTGACTTCTCTGCCACGCCCCCTACTGTAGCACTCCCGCCCCGGGAGTGCTAGCCGGGGGCGTCTCAGCTTGGGCTCGCTCGATTGCCCCGGCCAGCTCGTCCCAGTTCAGCCCCCCGACGGAGACGTAGGAGACGTCCCCGCTCGGGGCGAGCACGAGGGTGACCGGAACGGCCGAGACCGAGTAGATCCGGAAGACCGCTCCCTCGATATCCTCGACGAGCGGCAGCGCGATCTTCGCCGCCTGCAAGTACCGCGCGGCGACGTCGGGGCTCTCGTCGGAGATCGTCACGATCGCCACGGCGTCGCCGAAACGCTCGCGCGCGCGGACGAACTCCCGCAGTTCCTGCGTGCAAGCGTGGCACCACGTCGCCCAAAAATCTATGACGACGACTCGACCGCGAAGGTCGGAGAGCGACGTCGTGCCGTGCGCGGTGGGAAAGACGAAGTTCGGCGGCGGCAGATCGTAATGGATCGTCGCGAGGCCCGTTGCGGGCGCGGTGAGTGCCGCGAGAACGAGTGCAGCGAACATCTCGGTGCGCGGAATTTTCGGCAGGCATGGTCGTTCCGCCTAGGTAACGCTGCGCTCCATGACCAGCTCTGCGATCGAGGCGCTGCTCGAGGAGAGCCGCCGTTTTCCGCCGTCGCCGGAGTTCGCCGCTCAAGCGAACGCGGCGGCCGGAATCTACGAGGAGGCCGAACGCGATTACCTCGAGTTCTGGGCGTCGTGGGCGCGCAAGCTCGAATGGATAGAGCCGTTCGGCGTCACGTTGGAGTGGAACGAGCCGTTCGCAAAATGGTTCCCCGACGGCCGGCTCAACGTGTCGGCTAACTGCTTGGATCGCCACGTCCGCGACGGACGCGGCGAGCGCATCGCCTACTACTACGAGGGCGAGCCGGGCGATCGCCGCACGATTACCTATCGCGAGCTGCTCGACGACGTCTGCCGTTTCGCCAACGGGCTGCGCGCGCTCGGCATTCGGCGCGGAGACCGCGTCGCGATCTACATGCCGATGATTCCCGAACTCCCGGTCGCGATGCTCGCCTGCGCGCGCATCGGCGCCGCGCACTCGGTGATCTTCGGCGGCTTCTCGCCGGAGTCGATCGTCGATCGCGTCAACGACGCACAGTGCGCGGCGCTGATCACGGCCGATTTCGGCTGGCGCCGCGGAGCGAAGGTTCCGCTCAAGCGCAACTGCGACGTCGCGATGGAGCGCACGCCGTCGATCAAACGCTGCATCGTCGCGCGCCGCGTCGGCGACGACGTCTTCATGCACGAGGGACGCGACTACTGGTGGGACGAGGTCGTCGCGGGGCAGCCGGCGGACTGCGAGCCGGAGGCGATGGGGGCGGAGGATCTGCTCTTTCTCTTATACACGAGCGGCACGACCGCGAAGCCGAAGGGAATCAAACACACGACCGGCGGCTATCTGACGCACGCGGCGATGAGCCACAAGCTCGTCTTCGATTTAAAAGAAGAGCGCGACGTCTACTGGTGCACCGCCGACATCGGTTGGGTGACGGGCCATTCGTATATTGTCTACGGACCGCTGGCAAACTGCGCGACGAGCGTCCTCTATGAAGGCACGCCCGACTTCCCCGAAAAGGATCGCTTCTGGGATATCGTCGAGCGTTACGGCGTCACGATCCTCTACACCGCTCCGACCGCGATCCGCACGTTCATGAAATGGGGCCCGCAGTACCCCGCGCGTCACGATCTTTCGTCGCTGCGTGTGCTCGGCACCGTCGGCGAGCCGATCAATCCCGAAGCATGGATCTGGTATCGCGAGTGGATCGGCGGCAATCGCGTTCCCGTCGTGGATACGTGGTGGCAGACGGAGACCGGCGGCATCATGATCGCGCCGCTGCCGGGCGTGACGACGCTTCTTCCCGGCAGCGCCACGAAGCCGTTGCCGGGCATCGCGGCCGACGTCGTCAACGATCGCGGAGAATCGGTGCCGCTCGGCGGCGGCGGTTACGTCGTGCTGACGCGCCCGTGGCCGGGCATGTTGCGCGGCATCTGGGGCGACGACGAACGCTACGAGCAGACGTATTGGTCGCGCTTCCCGCATCTCTACTTCGCCGGCGACGGCGGCCATCGCGACGCCGACGGCAACTTCTGGTTCATGGGGCGCATCGACGACGTGATGAACGTCAGCGGTCACCGCATCTCGACGACCGAGGTCGAGAGCGCGCTCGTCGATCACCCGGCCGTCGCCGAAGCCGCGGTCTGCGGCAAGCTCGACGACGTTACCGGCCAGGCCGTCTACGCGTTCGTCTCGCTCAAGGGCGGCGAGACCGGATCGCCCGCGTTTGCCGACGAGCTGCGCGACCACGTCGGCGCGAAGCTCGGCAAGTTCACGCGGCCGAAGTACGTCACGTTCACGCAGGAGCTGCCGAAGACGCGCAGCGGCAAGATCATGCGGCGTCTGCTGCGCGACATCGCCGAAGGGCGCTCGCTCGGCGACACGACGACGCTCGCCGATTCGTCGATCGTCAAGGAGCTGCAAGAGCGCGCGAAGGTCGAGGTCACGCAGGACGAGTAGCGGCGAAGAACGCCTCGAGATCGTCGAGATGCTCGATGCGCGTGGCCGGCGGTAACGCGGAGAGGATCGTCTCGCCGTAACGCGTCGAGGCGGCGCGGCCGTCGAGGAGCGCGACGAGACCGCGATCGCTGACGCTGCGAATCAGCCGGCCGAAGCCCTGCTTGAGGCGCACCGTCGCGGCCGGAATCATGTAGTGCTCGAACCCGTCGAGCCCGCGCTCCTCGAGCGCGCGCACGCGCGCCATCACGAGCGGATCGCTCGGCGACGGGAACGGAAGCCGGTCGATGATGACGCACGAAAGCGCGTCGCCGACGATGTCGATGCCCTCCCAGAAGGTCGCCGTGCCGAAGAGCACCGCGCCGGGCGTGCGCCGGAACCATTCGAGGAGATGGGCGCGCGGCAGCTCTCCCTGCAGGCGCATCGGGAACGCGAGCCGATCGCGCACGAGCGCGTGCACCTCGCGCAGCCGCGCGTACGACGTAAAGAGGACGAAGGCGCGGCCGCCGGTGCGGTCGAGACACTCCTCGACGAGCGGCGCCGCGCGGCGCGCGAACTCCGACGACTTCGGATTGACCTCGGCGGGAGCGATGAAGAGGCGAGCTTGCCGGGCGTAATCGAAGGGCGACGGGGCGATCAGCTCTTGCGCGTCGTCTATCCCGAGCGTCCGGCGGACGAACTCGAAGGAACGATGCGTCGCGAGCGTCGCGCTCGTCAGCACGACGCTCTGCGCGCGCGCGAAGAGCGCCGCGCGCAGAAAATCGGCGACCTCGTGCGGGGCGCAGTTCACGCAGAAGCGGCCGTCGCCGTCGCCGCGCTCGGCCCACGCGATCGTCTCGGGAACCCCCGCCTGCGCGCGATCTATCACCGCCTCGTGCGCGAGCACGGAGCGCAGCGCCAGATCGCGGCGGCGTTCGGCCTCGCCGGGGACGTCGGCGTTTCTCTTCAGGCCGGCGACGGCGTTGGCGAAGAGCCAGTTTTCGAGCCGGTAGAGCGCGAGTCGCAGCACCTCGAGCGCCGGCCCCGCGTCTTCGTTGGCCGCGAGGGGATAGCGATCGGCCGGCACGAGCGCGAGCGCCCCCTCGAGACGGCGCACGCCGTCTTCGAACTCGCGGTCGAAATCCGAGGGCAGTTCGTAGGCGCGGCGGATCTTGCGAAGCATCCGTCCGATCGTCGCGCCCGAGAGCACGGCGGTCAGCGCGTCGGTGGCCCATCGTTCGCATTGGTGCGCCTCGTCGAGCACGACGACGTCGTACGGCGGGAGCAACCCGCCGCCGACGGCGAGGTCGAGAAAGAAGAGCGCGTGGTTGACGACGACGAGATCGGCGTACTTTGCCTGCTCGCGCTTCTGAAAGAAGAAACAATCGCGAAATTGCGAGCAGATCTCGCCGACGCACTCGTCGGCATCGGCGTCGAGCTGCTCCCATTCGTCGGCGGGAGGAACGAAGGCGAGTTCGGCGCGGTCTCCGCTCTCGGTGCGGTCGGCCCACTCCCAGACGCGCTGCATCGAGCGCGACGACGCGAGCAGACGATCGGCGCGCATCCGCTCGAGCTTCTGGCGGCATAGATAGTGCGAGCGCCCCTTGAGCAGCGTGACGCGAACCGGCTCGCCGAGGGCCTTTTCGACGAGCGGGATGTCTTTCTGAACGAGCTGCTCCTGCAGCGCGATCGTGCCGGTCGAGAGCACGACCTTCTTCCCGCTCCGGACCGCCGGAACGAGATACGCAAGCGACTTGCCGACGCCGGTGCCCGCTTCGACGATCGTGTGCATCCCCTCGAGCATGCCGCGCTCGACGAGCTGCGCCATCTGCAGCTGTCCGTCGCGCGGCTCGTAGGCGTCGAGCGTTCGCGCGATTGGGCCGGAGGCTCCGAAGATCTCCTCGAGATTAGGGAGCATCTTCGTACTCTGTCTCGAGCTCCCGTCCGGTGTGCGCGTCCACGACGACCGGTGCGACGCGGCGCGGCGGCGAGTACATCGCGAAGGTCAGCACGAAGCCGGCGAGCAGCCCGGCGACGTGGGCTTGCCACGAGATCGCCGGCACGGTGAACGTGATGATCAGATTGATCACCAAGATGCCGATGTTGGAGCGTACGAGTTCCATCCCGGGCTTGCCGAGTTTGAACCCGATCGCGAAGAGCGCGCCGAAGAGCCCGAAGATCGCGCCGCTCGCGCCGACCGTCGCGACGAGAGGATTGCTGAAGTAGACGACGCCGAGGCCCGACGCCACGAGCGAGACCATGTAGACGAGCAGCATCCGCCACGACCCGAGCGCGAACTCGATGAAGCGTCCGAGAAACCAGAGCGACATCATGTTCACGCCGATGTGGATGAGACCGCCGTGCAAGAATGCGCCGGTCAGGATGCGCCACCACTGCCCGTTCTGGAGCACGAGCTGCGGAATGAGCGCGCCCTCGGCTAGCACGCGCTGCATCCCGCTATCGTCGGTTCCGAATCCGGTGAGCATCCCCGGACCGCCGACGTATATCTCCCAGGCGTACCCGATGAGGTTGAGGACGATCAAAAAGCGGGTGATCACGCAATCATGACCGTGCGCGCCAACTCCAGCGAGATGGCGTAACGCTCGCCGCCGACCTCGATCGTCAGCGGACCGCCGAGCGGCGCCTTTTCGATCACGGAGAGACGCGCGCCCGGGCGCAACCCGACTTGCCCGAGATACCGAAGGATCTCCGGCATCTGCTCCGTCACGCCGGAGACCGTCACGCTCCTGCCGGGTTCGACTTGCGCGAGCGGAACGCCCGAACGCACCGGCTCGGTCAGATCGGTCGGCGGAATCGGATGGCCGTGCGGACAGGTCTGCGGGTCGCCGAGCGCGGCGACGAGACGCTCTTCGACGCGCGGCGTGATCGCGTGCTCGAGGATGCAGGCCTCGGCGTAGACCTCGTCCCACGGCATTCCAAGAACGTCGGTCAGCAGACGCTCGGCCAAACGGTTTCTGCGGACGACGCCGACGGCGACTTCGAGTCCCTTGCGCGTCAATTTGATGTCGCCGCGCACCTCGTGCTCGACGTAGCCGTCGTTGACGAGCTTCTTGAGCATTCCGGAGACCGATGCCGGCGCGACGCCGAGCTCGGTCGCGAGCGCCGACGTGGTGACGCCGGGTCCCTCGCGTTCGAGGCGGTAGACCGCCTTCATATACATCTCAAAGGACTCGGCGAAGTGAGAGTGCGAGTGGCCGGGCATAGAGTCCTTAACTTCTCGACGTGACCGGGAGTTCCGCAACGGCGGCGTCGACGGCGGATTCCATCCGCCGCTTCTCCGCGCCGGAGGCGAACGACGCTGCGATCGCCGCGCGAACGAAGCGCTCGAGGGCGGCCGGACCGGCGGTTCTTTCGACGAGCGCGTACTCGTCGGCGATCGACGCGCCGAAGATCGCGGGATCGTCGCAATCTATCGTCACGCGGCAACCGTGCCGATCGAGTTCGACGTAGGGATGCGGGTGCTCGCCGAGCGCCGCGCCCGTCAAACGGTTCGAGGTCGGACAGATCTCGAGCGCCACGCCGCGTTGCGCGAGCAGAGCGACGACGGCGGGGTCCTCGAGCGCGCGAATCCCATGTCCGATGCGCTCGGCATTGAGGATCTCGACCGCGTCGCGAACGCTCGCGGCGCCGTCGGCCTCGCCGGCGTGCGCGACGCACCGAAGCCCCTGCGCGCGCGCGTAGGCAAAGACGTCGCCGAAGAGCCTGGCCGGAAAGCGCGCCTCGTCGCCCCCGAGCGAGACGCCGATCACGTCGAGCTCGTCGAACTCCGCTATCGCTCGCGCGGTCTCCATCGCCCGCTCGGCGCCGAAGTTGCGCGTGAGATCGGGCAGCAGCGCGAAGTTCGCGCGCGGCCGCGCCTTACGCAGTTCGGCAACGACGGCCTCCATCGCCGCGCGCACGTCGAGCTCTGGGTTGAAGAACGTCCAGACCGGCGGCGAGACGAAGAGCTCGCCGTAGATCACGCCCTGCGCTAACGCGTCTTCGACGAACTCGCGAGCGAGCCGCGCGTAATCCTCCGGATCGTGCAGCGATCTGCTGACCGCCGCAAACAGATAGAGAAACTCCTGAAAGCTCTCAAAGGCATAGACGCTTCTCGTCTCATCCCGTGCGGAGCGCATGTCACCCTGAGCGGAGTGCGTGTCATCCTGAGCGGAGTCGAAGGATGATCTGTCACCCTGAGCGGAGTCGAAGGGCTGAGCGGAGTCGAAGGGTGGGTGATACCGTAGAGGCACGCCGTGCTTGCGCGCGAGTTCGACGAATGTCGCTGCGCGCAGGCTTCCCTCGAGATGGCAGTGCAGGTGGATTTTCGGTATTCGCCGCGCGAGCGAACCTTGAGGCATACGCTCGCTTTCGCCCGGAGCAGGGGTGAAACCCACGCCACCGTAATCCTAGTCTTCTCTATCGCGGGGTGGAGCAGTCCGGTAGCTCGTCGGGCTCATAACCCGAAGGTCGGTGGTTCAAATCCACCCCCCGCAACCATCCTTCGACTCCGCTCAGGGTGACAACGCAGCCCTTCGACTCCGCTCAGGGTGACACGCACTGCGCTCGGCCCTTCGACTCCGCTCAGGGTGACAACGTCGCCCTTCGACTCCGCTCAGCCCTTCGACTCCGCTCAGGGTGACAACGTCGCCCTTCGACTCCGCTCAGGGTGACAACGCAGCCCTTCGACTCCGCTCAGGGTGACAACGTCATCCTCCGACTCTAGGCGAGCAGCCCGCTCTCCTTGCCGACGCTCTGGAAGGCGGCGAGCGCCCGATCCATCTCCTCCTTCGTGAGCGCCGCGCTGATCTGCACGCGAATGCGAGCCGTGCCCTCGGGCACGACCGGGAACCCGAATCCGGTCACGAAGACGCCGGCCTTCAACAGTTTGTCGCTGAGCGCGATCGCGAAGGACGTCTCACCGACGATGATCGGTACGATCGCGCTCTCGCTCTCGAGCGGCTTGTATCCGATGCGCTGGAGGCCCTCGCGAAAATAACGCGTCTTCTCACGCAACGATTCGACGAGCTCGGGGTGCGCGTCGAGATACTCGATCGCGGCGAGCGAACTGCACGCGACGGTCGCGGGGAGTGCGTTGGAAAAGAGCTGCGGCCGCGAGCGCTGGATCAGCGTCTCGATCAACGCATCGCTGCCGGCCACGAAGCCGCCCGCCGCGCCGCCAAGCGCCTTGCCGAGCGTTCCGGTGATGACGTCAATCTGACCGGTGAGGCCGTAGTGCTCGATCGTTCCCCGTCCGGTCGCGCCCATGACGCCGGTGCCGTGCGAGTCGTCCACCACGACGATCGCACCGTGCGCCTTCGCGAGCCCAACGATCTCCGGCAACTTTGCGAGATCGCCCTCCATCGAGAAGACGCCGTCGGTCACGATGACGATCGGAAAGCAGCCCTCGACGGCCCGGAGCTTTGCCTCGAGATCGCTCATGTCGCCGTGCTTGTAGCGTTCGCGCCGCGCTTTCGTTGCGAGGCGCACGCCGTCGATGATCGACGCGTGGTTGAGCTCGTCGGAGACGATCGCCGAACCTTCGTTGCAGATCGTCGGGAAGAGGCCGGTGTTCGCGTTCCAGCACGAGACGTAGGTGAGCGACGCCGCAACGCCGAGGAATTTTGCGATTCGCTCCTCGAGCGTGCGATGGATATCGAATGTGCCGCAGATGAACCGCACCGACGCCGTCCCGGCGCCGTACTTGTCGAGGCCGTGCTTTCCCGCGGCGACGACCTCGGGCAGATCCGCGAGGCCCAAATAATTATTGCTCGAGAGGACGATGACGTCGCCGGCCTCCTCCATGTGGACTTCCGGCGCCATCGGCGTCGTCAAGTGCCGGAGATGCTTGTAGGTCCCGGCCTTTTTGAGCGCATCCAGATCGGTTTGCAGTTTCGTTTCGAACGCCTGATTCATCGCGCGGCATCGGCTCCTTTGAAGTCGAGAACGATCTTGACCGCTTCGCCTTTCTCCATCAGGTCGAAGGCGCGGTCGTATTCGGTGTACGGCAACACGTGCGTTATGACGGTGCGCGGATCGACGCGCCCGCTTCTGACGAGCGCGTCCGCTTGGTACCACGTCTCGAACATGCGCCGGCCGTTGATGCCCAAAAGGGTGAGGCCTTTGAAGATCACGCGGTCGGCCAGGTCGAGTCGCACGGGTTCGGCCGGCAGGCCGAGCAGCGCCGCCGTCCCGCCGTTGCGCAGCGACGCCAAGCCGAGATCGATCGCCGCCCCGTTTCCGGAGATCTCGAGCAGGACGTCGGCGCCGTCGCCGTTCGTGAGACGCCGAATCTCTCCCACGACGTCGTCGCGAGTCGAGTCGAACGTCGCGTCGGCGCCGAGTTTCTTCGCGAGTTGCAGCCGCGCGGGGTTGACGTCTATTGCGAAGACTGCGAGCGCTCCGGCCGCGCGCGCGACCTGGATCGCGAGCAGGCCGATCGAACCGACGCCGACGATCGCGACGCTCTTGACGCTCACGCCGGCGGCCATCACGGTATGGACCGCGTTGCCGAGCGGATCGAAGATCGCGGCCGACTCATCGGGAATCGCCGGATCGAGCCGCCAGACGTTATATTCGGGGAGAACGACGTACTCCGCAAATGCGCCGTCGCGGTCCACGCCGATGATCTCGACGTGCTCGCAGATGTGCGCCTGTCCGGTCCGGCAGAGGAGACAGGTGAGGTCGGCGATATGACCTTCGCCGGCGGCGCGCTCGCCGACGCGGACGCTGCGCACCTCGCTGCCGATCGCGGCGACCGTGCCCATGAACTCGTGTCCGACGACGATCGGCGGCTTGATCCGGCGCTGCGCCCACGCGTTCCAGGCGTAGATGTGGTGATCTGTTCCGCAGAGCCCCGCCTTCTCGACGCGGATCATCACGTCGCCCGGGCCGACCTGCGGCACCGGGACTTCGGTCAGGAGAAAGCCGGGGGCCGAGTTCGGCTTTACCAGGGCCCTCATCGTCGAAGCCATGAGGGCGCGCTAATTTCACGCGGGCGCGGGGAAACTACTCCTTCGCGAAGACGGCGAGATCGCGCGGCGTAATGAAGACCTCCTCGCCCTTGACGAGCGCCAACTCGCGAAAGCGCTCCTGCGGCATCTCGACGTGGACGACGGCGCCCCATTCCGTGACCGCCTCGACCTTGACGAGCGGTCCCGCGACGTTGATGTGTTTGGTCGTCGCTCGGAAATGGTTCGCGCCGTTGGGATGCCGCGTGATCTCGAGCGCGTGCGGCCGGACGAAGACGAGATGCCCGCTATCCTCCTTCTGGATCTGCGCCATCCCGTTGTCCACGCGCCCGTGGAAGAGATTGACGTTGCCGAGAAAGTTGTAGACGAACGACGTGGCCGGGTTGTTGTAGACTTCGTCGGGCGTGCCTACCTGTTCGATCTTGCCGCCGTTCATGACGGCGACCTGATCGGCGACCTCGAGCGCCTCGTCCTGATCGTGCGTGACGAAGACGCTGGTGACGCCGACCTCGTCGTGCAGTTGGCGCAGCCAACGCCGCAGTTCGAGCCGTACCTTCGCGTCGAGCGCGCCGAACGGTTCGTCGAGGAGCAAGACGCTCGGCTCGACGGCGAGCGCGCGCGCGAGCGCGACGCGCTGGCGCTGCCCGCCCGAGAGCTGCGACGGATAGCGCCCCGCCTGATTGCGCAACTGGATGAGATCGAGCAACTCGTGGACGCGCTCGCGGATTCGCTGCTGCGAGGGCCGCGTCGCGCGCGGGCGCACGCGTAGCCCGAAGGCGATGTTCTCGAAAACCGTCATGTGGCGGAAGAGCGCGTAATGCTGGAAGACGAAGCCGACGCGCCGCTCCCCCGCCGTGCGATCGCTGATATCCTCGCCGTCGAAGCGCACGACGCCGGAATCGGCGACCTCCAGACCGGCGATGATCCGCAGCAGCGTCGTCTTCCCCGAACCCGACGGGCCGAGCAGCGCGACGAGCCGGCCGCGCGGGATGTCGAGGTCCACGTTGTCGAGCGCGGTGAATCGCCCGAATGTCTTCGTGATGTTGCGGACGGCAATGCTCACGCCGCCTCTCCTTTCACCCTTCCGACGCGCCACTCGACCGCGCTCTTGGCGATCAGCGTCGCGAGCGCGAGCAGCGCCAGGAGCGATGCGACGGCGAATGCCGGGACGAACTGATAATCGTTGTAGAGCACCTCGATCTGCAGGGGCATCGTGTCGGTGAGCCCGCGGATGTGCCCCGAGACGACCGAGACCGCGCCGAATTCGCCCATGGCGCGGGCGTTGCAGAGGATGACGCCGTAGAGCAGGGCCCATTTGACGTTGGGGAGCGTGACGCGCATGAAGGTCTGCCAGCCGCCGGCCCCGAGCGTCAGCGCAGCCTCCTCTTCCTCGTTGCCTTGCACGGCGATGAGTGGGAGCAGTTCGCGCGCGATGAACGGGAACGTCACGAAGATCGTCGCGAGGACGATGCCCGGCACGGCGAAGATGATATGCACGTCGTGCGCGACGAGCCACGGTCCGAGCAAGCCCTGCGCGCCGAAGAGCAGCACGTACGTCATTCCCGCGACGACCGGCGAGACGGAGAACGGCAGGTCTATCAGCGATATCAAGAAGCTCTTGCCGAAGAACTCGAATTTCCCGATCGCCCAGGCCGCCGCAACGCCGAAGACGAGGTTGCACGGCACGGCGATCGCCGCGGCGAGCAGCGTCAGCCGAATCGCAGCAAGGGTGTCCGGATTGGTAAAGGATTGAAAGTAGGCGCCGATGCCCTGTTTGAAGGCCGCAAAGAAGATCAGCACGAGCGGAGCGAACAAGAACGCCGCCATGAACGCGACCGACGCGCCGATCAATACCCCGCGAATCGGCGCGGATTCCGTGACGGCCGGCGAGGCCGGAAGCCGGACGGCGTTAACCACGCGCCGGCGCCTCGTCGCGACCGTTCCAGCGCTGGAGCGCGTTGATCGTGAGCAGCATGACGAATGAGATCAGCAGCATCACGACGGCGAGGGTCGTCGCTCCCGCGTAATCGTACTCTTCGAGTTTCGTAACGATCAGGAGCGGCGTGATCTCGGTCTTCATCGGCATGTTGCCGGCGATGAAGATCACCGAGCCGTACTCGCCGACGCCGCGAGCGAAGGCGAGCGCGAAGCCGGTGATGGCCGCGGGGAAGATCGCCGGGTAGATGACGCGAGCGAACGTCTGGAGCCTGCTCGCGCCGAGACTCGCTGCGGCCTCCTCCAGTTCTTTGTCGAGATCCTCGAGCACCGGTTGCACCGTCCGCACGACGAACGGCAGCCCGATGAACGTCAGCGCGACGACCACGCCGAGCCGGGTGAACGCGACGTGGATGCCGATATCCGAAAGCGGCTTGCCGAACCAGCCCGTCGTCGCGTAGAGCGTCGTCAACGCAATGCCGGCGACCGCCGTCGGCAACGCGAAGGGCAGGTCCACGATCGAGTCGAGAATGCGCTTACCGGCGAACTGGTAACGCACGAGAACCCACGCGATCATCGTGCCGACGACGAAGTTGATCAGGGCGCCGATGAGCGACGCCCCGAAACTCAGCTCGTACGAGGCGATCGCGCGCGGCGTCGTCGCCACGCGCCAAAACTCGTGCCAGCCGATCTTCGAGGACTCGACGAACGTCGCCGAGAGCGGGATCAGAACGATCAGCGAGAGGTAGAAGATCGTAAAGCCGAGCGTCAGCCCAAATCCGGGGATGATGCTCCGCCGTTTGAACTTCGCGAGCGCTGCAGTCACCGTCACTGATTCGATTGGTAGATTTGATCGAAGATCGCGCCGTCGTCGAAAAAGTCGTGCTGCGCCTTGCGCCAGCCGCCGAACCGATCTATATCGATCATCTTCATCGCCGGAAACTGCGCCGCGTAGCGCTTCGCGACCGAGGCTTGCCGCGGACGAAAGTAATGCCGGGCGATGATCTCCTGCCCTTGCGCGGAGTAGAGGTACTGCAGGTACGCCTGCGCGACTGCGCGCGTCCCTTTCTTCGCGACGACGCCGTCGACGAGCGCAACGGGCGGCTCGGCGAGAATGCTCAGCGAGGGACGGATTATCTCGAACTTGCCGGGGCCCAGTTTGTTGACGGCGAGCAGCGCATCGTTCTCCCACGCGATGAGAACGTCGCCGATCCCGCGTTCGACGAACGTCGTCGTCGAGCCGCGCGCGCCTGAGTCGAGCACCGGAACGTTCTTGTAGAGCTTCGTCACGAAGGCTTTTGCGCTCGCGTCGCTCCCGCCGGGCCGGCTCAGCGCGTACCCCCAGGCTGCGAGAAAGTTCCAGCGAGCGCCGCCCGAGGTCTTTGGGTTCGGCGTTATGACGGAGACGCCGGGCTTCGCGAGATCGTCCCAGTCGCGGATATGCTTGGGATTGCCCGCACGCACGAGCAAGACGATCGTGGACGTATACGGCGTACTCTTATCGGGAAGCCGCGTCTGCCAGTTCTCCGGCAGCAGCTTCGCCTTGTCGGCGATCGCATCGATGTCGTAAGCCAGTCCGAGCGTAACGACGTCGGCTTGCAAACCGTCGATGACCGCGCGCGCCTGCTTACCGGAGCCGCCGTTCGATTGCTCGACGGTGACGCTCTGCCCGGTCTTCGCCTTCCAATACTTTGCGAAGACGACGTTGTAGTCGTCGTAGAGCTCGCGCGTCGGATCGTACGAGACATTGAGAATCGTCGCCGGCGGGAGATTTGCAGCCGTGGCCGAGAGACCGAGTGCGCTTGCGAGCGCGACGGCGAGCGCGAGCGCGATCCTCGAGGCGATGCGAGTCATTCCGTTGGAACCTCCGGTAGCAAGACAAGCGAGAAATTGAGTCAAGTCATCTATTCGAAGCACACCCAATGATGACCTTGGTCAATAAATAGAGAAGCGGGGCCGGGCACGCCATGGTGCCCGGCCCCGCCCTCTGCTCGCGTGAGCTAGGAGGCTACGGGATTAAAGCGCTCCCTTAGAAGTCGTACTCTAGTTGGGCGCGGTTGTACTTGAAGAGCGGCAGACCGCCGAACTCCGTCGAGCCGAGGCTTTCGCCGGACGGACACGTCGTGTCGGAGGCGCCGCAGAACGTGTTCGAGAGCGTCCGCTGGATGTACCGCTCGCGAAGCAGTAAGCCGTGGTACGGTCCGCTCGCCGGCATGTGGCTGAAGCGGTAGCGGCCGTCGAGCACCCAGATGTTGGTGTTTTCCGGCGCGAGCGCGTTGCCGTAATTGTACCAGGCATCGGTCGCGACGAAGACCCACTTCGTATTCGGCGTGACGTACTGGAGGCCGACCTTCCACGACGTTCCCGGCGCGCGCCGGTCGACCATGCCCTGCGTGACGCTCGTCGTGAAGAGCGGATCGCTATCGTAGTTGTCGGTGTACGGGCTCGCCCAGCCGCCGTAGTAAATCTGCGTCGTTCCGTTGGGGTTTGTGAAGCACTGCGCGGCGTTGAGCGGGAGGAAGTATCCGAGCGTCGCGCCTTTCGCCGTGATCTGGTAGTTTTCGTTGCTGCAGGTTACGTTCTTGGGCAGAAACACCGTATCGGTCTTCCACGGAATCTGATCGTAACCGCCCGTGAACGTCAGCCCCTTTGCGAGAGTCGCTCCGATCTGCGCCCCGAAGACTTGGCTGTCGACCTTGCCGACGTAGGATTTTCCGGCGTTCTGATTCCAACCGCCCTGCAGCGCGAGGAACGGAGCCCACCTGCTGTTGTTGAACTGGTACTTGCCGTCAAACCACCACATGCTCACGATGTCGCTGACGCCGTAGAAGTAGCCGTCGGCCGAGAAGCCCGACGTCTTCGGAGCCCACGCGACCTTGCCCATCGCAAAGCCGTTGGTGTTGATACCCGTGCCGCCCGGCACGTAGATGTTCGACGCCAGGCCGTTGTTGCCGGCCGGATAGCTCGTTAGCAGCGTCTGCTGCGAGAACTGCGAGCTCGTGCGGTTCTCGAACTGCAGCATGTCGGCGCCTTCGATCGAAAGGCCGTTGTCCCACGTGTAGCCCAAATCGCCGCCTTGGAACGCGGCCGGCTTGAGTCGCGAGTCCGCCGGGTTCGCCCACGCCGTATTGAAGAGCTGGTTTCCGAGCGTCCCGTTCCAGCCGTATCCTTTGTACTTCAGATAGGCTTCGTAGAACGTGCTGAGCGTGAAGCCCGGGAGCGTGTCGTCGGCGTTCGTGTTCGGCGGGGTCTGCGTCACGCACTCCGCGCCCTTGAAGTGGTTTGCCGGAACGACGCACGGCCCGTCCATCGGATTGGCGTAGAGGTACGTGCCGCCGATGATCCATGCCGAATTCGGGAAGGCATAGTCGGCGTGAAGGTCGATCGCGCTGTTCCACTGCGTTTGGTTGACGCCGTTGGAGTTGTACTTGGCGCCCGGTGAGAAGTTGAACTGCGTGCCCGGGTTGTTCGACGCGTTCTGCCGCGTAAAGTAGTACGAACGGAAGTAGCCGCCCAGGTTCCACGGATTCTTCGGCGGCGGAGGCGCCGGCAGCGGAGCC
>DATKMJ010000040.1 GCA_035541935.1 Candidatus Binatia bacterium
CCGCGAATGCACGCTGCCGCTCACCGGAAAGCGCGTCGTGCAGCGCATCATCACCGACATGGGCACGATGGACGTGGGGCCCGACGGTTTGATTCTGCGCGAGCTCGCGCCGGGCGTGAGCGTTGAAGAGATCCGGGCTGCGACGGAGCCGCCGCTGCACGTGCCGGTCGAGCCGATGGTCATGGATATCCCCGCCTCCTCGTAAAGGACCTCAAGGCGGCGCGGCAAAAGCTCTCGGCCCTTTTCTTTCTTGGAGGACCATCGGATGACCAAACGCTTTACTTTCCGTCACGCCGCGCTGGCTCTCGCCGTCGCGCTCTTCTGCGCGTTCGTGGGCGCGGGCGTAGCGTATGCCGCTTCGAGCCCTGCGCCGATGAAATCGGCGGCCCCCGCGGAGCAATCGCAGCCGCAGATGCAGTCGGCGCTCAACTATCTACATCAGGCGCTGCAGGCGCTCAACTCGGCGAAGCCCGATAAGGGCGGCCATCGCAATCAGGCGATCAACGCAGTTCAGGAAGCGATCAATCAGGTCAAGGCGGGAATGAAGTCGGCTCCGTGATCGCGGAACTGGGTGCGATAGAGTCGTGAGTAGAGGCCGCCGCGCGCGAGGAGAGTCGCGTGGCGGCCTTGCTCTACGATGCGCCCGTCGTCGACGACGAAAATGACGTCGGCGGCGAGCACCGTCGAAAGGCGGTGCGCGATGACGAGGCTCGTGCGTCCGCGCATCGCAACCTCGAGTGCCTTCTGAATCGCGGCCTCGTTCTCGTAGTCGAGCGAGCTCGTCGCCTCGTCGAGAATGAGGATGCGTGGGTCTTTGAGCAGCACGCGGGCGATCGCGAGGCGCTGGCGCTCGCCGCCCGAGAGCTTGTGCCCGCGCTCGCCGACGACGGTTTGATAGCCGGCCGGCAGAGAAGCGATGAAATCGGCGATGTTCGCCGCGCTCGCGGCCGCCTCGAGTTCGGCGTCGGTCGCGTCGGGCTTGCCGTAACGCAGATTGTTCGCAATGGTGTCGTGGAAGAGGTACGTCTCTTGCGTGACGATGCCGATGTTGCGTCGCAGCGAATCGAGCGTGACGGCGCGGAGATCGTGGCCGTCTATTGAGACGCGCCCGCTCTGCGGATCGTAAAAGCGCGGAACGAGGGCGGTGATCGTCGTCTTGCCCGCGCCCGACGGTCCGACGAACGCGGCGACTTCGCCGGGCCGGACGTGAAACGAGACGCCCTTGAGCACTTCGCGAGCGCCTTCGTAGGAGAAGGCGACGTTCTCGAAGCGGATCTCGCCGTTGACGGCCGGTAACGCGACGGCGCCGGGCGGATCGTACTCTTCGGGCTTCATATCGAGGTAGTCGAAGATGCGCTCGAAGACCGCGAGCGCGCTGACGATCTGCACTTGAATGCCGGCGAGCGCGGCGGCCGGGCCGTAGAGCCGGCCCTGAATGAAGGAGACGAATGCGACGATGACGCCGACCTTCAGGCTTCCCGAGATTGCGAGCCAGCCGCCGCCGAACCAGACCAGCGCGGGCCCGACCACGACCATCGCCATCACCGACGCGATGAACCAGCGGCCGACCATCGCCAGATCTATCTCCAGTTGCATCAGTCGCGTTCCGACGTCGTAGAAGCGCGAACGCTCGTAGGCTTCGCGCGCGAACGATTTGATCAGCGTGATGCCCGAGATCGAGAGCGTCTCCTGCGTGATGGATTCGATCTCGTCGCGCTTCTCGCGCGTCTGCTTGCGGATCTGATACATGCGCCGCCCAACCGGCCCGAGCGGGAAGACCATGAGCGGAACGATCGCGATCGAGATCAACGCGAGGCGCCAGTTCCAGAAGAACATTGCGACCAACGTCGTAACGATTAGCACGACGTTCGTCACGATAGACGTCAGCGTTCCAGTAACGACATTGTCGACGTTGTCTACGTCGTTGCTGACGCGATTCATGATCTCGCCGGTCTTCGTGCCGGTGAAGAAGTGGAGCGGCATCCGGTGGAGATGGGCGACGAGACTCGTCCGGATGTCGCGCATGATCCCTTCGCCGACGACCGAGTTGAGAAATCCCTGAAGCACGCCGATCGCTGCAGAGATCAGCGCCGACGCCAGAATGATTCCGACGTCGGCCGCCAACTCGCCGAGGTTACGGTGCGGGATCGTCTCGTCGATGATGTGCGCGACGACGAAGCCCGGCACGAGCCCGAGCGCGGAGACGACGACGATGCACGCCAGCACCGTCGCTTGTTGCCACCAATAAGGAGCGAAGAGCGCGCCCAACCGTTTCCAGTCGACGCGCCGGCTCACTTTCGGCTTCTCGGGCTGATAGATGTTCGACCACATCAGCCCGTGGCCGGCCATCATCGCTTAGTGCGGAACCGTGCTCTGATGGAGCGTGACTTTGTTCCCCTCCGCGTCCTGAAGCGACGTCAGCTTGCAGACCGGGGTCGTGTAGACGTCTTCGACCTCGACGCCCTTGCCGCGCAGATCCGCCACCGACGCATCGATGTCGTCCACTTCGAAGACGATGCCCGACGCGCTGCCCGGCGCCCGGTCGATCCACTCGTGCGCCATCACGCTGAAGTAACCGTCGCCGACTTTCGCCTCGTTGTATTTCTCGACGCCGTCCTCTTCATACGCGCCTGCGAACTTGAGACCGAGCTTATCCTCGTACCATTTGCGCAGTGCGGCGACGTCCTTCGCCGTGTACGCCGTAAAAGCAATCTCTTTGATCACGAGCCTCTCCTACTCTGAAAATATGTGGGTCTGGGTCCTTCGCTAAACCCCGCCCAGCCACCCCAGGTTGCCCCGTTCACCACCGCGTCTCCCGCACCGCACACCACACACGTTGTCACCCTGAGCGGAGTCGAAGGGCCGCGCTGTCACCCTGAGCGTAGTCGAAGGGCCGCGCTGTCACCCTGAGCGTAGTCGAAGGGCCACCGCGTGTCACCCTGAGCGTAGTCGAAGGGCGTCGCTGTCACCCTGAGCGTAGTCGAAGGGCGTCGCCCGCGCCGCACACCGTGTCACCCTGAGCGTAGTCGAAGGGCCACCGTGTGTCACCCTGAGCGTAGTCGAAGGGCTGAGCGTAGTCGAAGGGCGTCTCCGCGCGCTATTTTCCGTTATGGAGCGTGGCCAGCTCCTTAAAGAGCTTCTTTTCCTTATCGCTGAGGTTTTCGGGAAGGCGGCCGATCAGGCGGACGTATTCGTCCCCGCTGCCCTTGCCCTTCACGTGCGGCATGCCGCGGCCCGAGAGGCGAAGCAGCCGATTGTTCTGCGTGCCGGCGGGGATCGTCATTTCCACTTGGCCGCTGAGCGTCGGCACGTTGACCTCGCCGCCGAGAATGAGGTCGTAGATGCTGACCGGCAAATCCACGTAAAGATCGTCGCCTTTGCGGCGATACGTCGGGTCTTCGTGCACCTGCACGACGAGATGGAGATCGCCGTTCGGCCCGCCGTTGACGCCGGCGCCGCCCTGGCCGGCGAGACGGATGCGCTGTCCGTCGCCGATGCCTTTCGGAATCGAGACTTCGAATCGTTTGTTCAGCAGCACGCGCCCGGTGCCATGACACTTCGGGCAGAGACGCCCGCGCTCGGTGCCGGTGCCGTGGCAGTGGGGGCAAAGGTCTTCGATCTGCAGCGAGACGCTCTTCGTTCCGCCGTCGTAGACGTCGCGAAGGTCGAGCTCGATCGTCGTCTCGAGATCCTGACCGCGCCGTGCGATGCCGGGGCCTTGCGCGGTCTGCCGGCGCCCGACCCCGGAGAAGAAGACGTCGAAGAAATCGGAGAAGCCGCTCGGCGCTCCCTGCCCGCCGAAATCGAACTCGAACTCCTGCCCGTCGTGCGAGCGGTAGCGGCGCTGCTGCTCTGCTTGATGCGCGGCCTGCTGCCAGTTCGGACCGAGAACGTCATACTTCTTGCGCTTCTCGGGGTCGCCGAGAACCTCGTAGGCCTCGGAGATCTCTTTGAACTTCTCCTCGGCCTCTTTCGGGCTTTTCAGATTGGCGTCGGGGTGCCACTTGCGCGCGAGTTTGCGGTACGCCGACTTGATGTCTTTTTCGGCCGCGTTCTTTGGAACGCCGAGAATCGAATAGTAGTCTTTAAAGTTCATCGTCGGGACGTTTGGCGACGATGACCTTCGCCGGCCGGAGCAGATCGTCGCCGAGCGTGTAGCCCTTTTCGGTTACCGCGACGACCGTATCTTCGGCGACGCCGTCTTCCTGCTGCGTTCCGACCGCTTCGGCGACGCGCGGGTCGAACGGTTCGCCGCGCACCTCGATCGCCCGCACGCCTTCGCCCGCGAGCACGGCTTCGAAGCCGCGCAGCGTCTGTTCGACGCCGCCGCGCAGCGTATCGCCGCTGGCGTTCGATTCAACCGCGCGCTGGAGGTTGTCGAGCACCGGCAACAGTCGCTCGAGCAGCATCCGGCGGCGCGACGAAACGATGGAATCCATGTCGCGCTGGATTCGCTTCTTGTAGTTGTCGAAGTCCGCGACGGCGAGCAAGAACTTCTCGTAGTTCTCATCGGCGCGCGCGGCGGCCGCGGCGAGACGCTCCTCGAGCGAGGGCGTCGCCGCAGCCGTATCGTCAATCGTGGCCTCTCCGGCCTCGGTCCTCAGGACCGATGGATCGTCGGACATGGGGCTCGTCACCGTTCCGAGCCGCTATTGCGCTTCTTTGAATTCGGCGTCGATGACGTCTTCGGAAGCAGCGCCCGGAGCCGCACCGTTGCCGCTCGTCGTGCCGTCGCCCGGCGGGGGCTGTTCGGCCTGCGGACCGGCGGCCTTATAGAGCAGCTCCGCCATCTTGTAGCTCGCCTGCTGAAGGGCTTCGATCGCCGGTTTGATCTCGGCGACGGTCCCGTTCTCGCTGACGCGCTTGAGCTCGGAGAGCGCGTGCTCGACCTCCGCTCGGGCGCCGGCGTCGAGTTTGTCGCCGACTTCCTTGAGCGATTTCTCGGTTGAGTAGGTCAGGCTCGATGCGTTGTTGCGCACCTCGGCCTCTTCACGCTTCGCCTTGTCGGCTTCGGACTGCAGCTCCGCGTCGCGCACCATGCGCTCGACTTCGTCCTTGTTGAGGTTCGTCGAAGCGGTGATCGTGATCGCTTGCTCCTTGCCCGTGCCGAGATCCTTGGCGCTGACGTTGACGATGCCATTCGCGTCGATGTTGAAGGTCACTTCGATCTGCGGCACGCCGCGCGGCGCCGCCGGAATCCCTTCCAGCCGGAAGCGTCCGAGAGTCTTGTTGTCGCCGGCCATCTGGCGCTCGCCTTGAAGGACGTGGATGTCTACCGAGGTCTGACCGTCTTCGGCGGTCGTGAAGATCTGCGACTTTTTCGTCGGGATCGTCGTATTGCGCTCGATCAACTTCGTCATGACGCCACCGAGCGTCTCGAGCCCGAGCGAGAGCGGGGTCACGTCGAGGAGCACGACGTCGCGGACCTCACCCGAGAGCACGCCGGCCTGGATCGCCGCACCGACCGCGACGACTTCGTCGGGGTTGACGGTGAAGTTCGGCTCCTTGCCGGTGAGTTTGCGGACGAGATCCTGGATCACCGGCATACGCGTCGCGCCGCCGACCATGATCACTTCGTCAATCTTCGAAACGTCGAGTTTGGCGTCGGCGATCGCATTGCGGAACGGGCCCACGCAGCGGTCGGTGAGATCGCCGGTCAGCTCTTCGAACTTCGCACGCGTCAGCGTGTAGTCGAGATGCTTGGGACCCTCTTGATCGGCGGTGATGAACGGCAGGTTGATGCTGGTCTGCACGACCGCGGACAGCTCGATCTTTGCCTTCTCGGCGGCCTCGGTGAGCCGTTGCATCGCCTGTTTGTCTTTGCTGAGGTCGACGCCCTGATCGCGACGGAACTGATCGACGAGCCACTCGACGATGCGATGGTCGTAGTCGTCGCCACCGAGATGCGTGTCGCCGTTGGTCGCCTTCACCTCGAAGACGCCGTCGCCGACTTCGAGAATCGAGACGTCGTAGGTTCCGCCGCCGAGGTCCCAGACTAAAATCGTCTCGTTCCCCTTCTTGTCGAGACCGTAGGCGAGCGCCGCGGCGGTGGGCTCGTTGATGATGCGCAGCACGTCGAGGCCCGCGATCTTACCCGCGTCCTTCGTCGCCTGGCGCTGTGAATCGTTGAAATATGCGGGAACGGTGATCACCGCTTTGGTGACGCGCTCGCCGAGATAGTTGCTCGCGTCGTTGACGAGCTTCTGGAGGATCATCGCCGAGATCTCTTGCGGCGTGTAATCCTTGCCGTCGATCTTGACGTGATAATCGCCCTCGCCCATGTGTCGCTTGATCGAGCTGATCGTGCGATCCGGGTTGGTGATCGCTTGCCGCTTCGCGAGCTGGCCGACGAGACGTTCGCCGGTCTTCGTGAATGCGACGACCGAAGGCGTCGTGCGCGAACCTTCGGCGTTGGGAATGACGACGGGCGCAGTGCCCTCCATCACGGCGACGACCGAGTTGGTCGTGCCTAGGTCGATGCCGACCGTCTTAGCCATGAAATTTAGTCCCTCGTTCTATTGAATTATCCGACCGCTCTGGACCAGCTACGCCGTTCGATCGCGCGAGGCCGAGGTGTAAGCCGAGCGCCTGATCTCCGGCTGCGCCTTGCCGCTTACGGCAGGCCGGATTTGGAATACCGCACCATCATACACGATGCGCGGTAGGAGATGTTTCATGCCTTACAACACAAGCGAGGGGCCCGCGGTTGCAGGCCCCTCCTTTTGTCCTTCGACTGCGTCGCCCTTCGACTACGCTCAGCCCTTCGACTACGCTCAGGGTGACAACATCGCCCTTCGACTACGCTCAGGGTGACAGCGTCGCCCTTCGACTCCGCTCAGGGTGACACGGGGTGGCGCAGCCGCTTAGGGTTGCCCCTGTTGCTGCTGTTGTTGCTGTTGTTGCTGTTGCTCGACCGAGAGCGGCTGCTCGGCCGGCGTTTCGCCGAGCTTGATCGCGACGAGCTTCTTCATGCCCTGCGACCAGACGTTGAGCCGAATCGTGTCGCCGGGCTTCTTCGAGGCGATGTAGTCGTGGAGGCTCTTGATATCCGAGACGTCCTTGCCGTCGGCTTGGAGGATCACGTCGCCCGGCTGGATGCCTGCCTGGTCGGCAGGCGAGCCGGAGAAGACCTGCTGGACTGCGACGCCGCCGTTGCCGGTGTAACCGATCTGGTTCTTGATGCCCGGCGTGAGCGTCGCCATGTAGATGCCTAGGAAGCCGGTGTCGGTCCCCTGATGCGCTCCGGGGTTCTTCTGGAGCGAGGCCACGACTTCGCGCACGGTGTTCGACGGAATCGCAAAGCCGATGCCTTGCGCGTACGCCGACTTGACCGTCGACTGGTTCATGCCGATGACCTGGCCGTCAATGTCGATGAGCGGACCGCCGGAGTTACCCGGATTGATCGGCGCCGACGTCTGCAGCAGGCCCTTGAAATCTATCTCGCCGCCGTTCTCGGTCGGAATCGGCTCGGAGCGATTGAACGCCGAGACGACGCCGACGGTGACCGTCTGCTGAAGTTGCAGCGGCTCTCCGATTGCGATCGCCCATTGTCCCTGCTCGAGTTTGGCCGAATCGGCGAGCTCGAGCGGCGGCGGGAGCTTGCGATAATTATCGACGCGAAGCAGTCCGATGTCGGCCGAGAGATTATACGCGACGACGCGCGCCGGAACGCGGTCGCCGTTTGCAAAGATGACCGTTAGTTGGGTCACCTTCCCGCCGTTCGGCGGCTGAAGCACGTGCGCGTTCGTGACGATGTCGCCGTTGGAGTCGATGACAAAACCCGAGCCCGAGGCTTCGGCCTTGTACGGCTGTGCGATCCCGGGGCCTTGGCCGCCGAAGAACTGCTGGAAGAACGGATCGGCCGGGATTACTTGCTGACCGTTGACCTGTTCGGTGATCGCGACGACCGACGACTTCGTGCGCTTCACCGCGCTGACGATGCGATCTTGATCGCTGACGCCGTTCAGGGGCACCGCGGCGACGGCCGGCGGCGTTCCGGCCGGACCCGTCGCTCCGCCAAAGTGCGTGCTCGCGTAGAGCATCATGAGGAAACTGCCGACAACGGCTCCCACCAGCCCGATGATGAGCGTAGGCAGTATGCGATTCTTCATCTGAAACCCATTCCGTAGCGCGTCTGTAGTTCTCTGCTTGGCATTACTCGGGTAACGAAAAAAAGTCGCAGTTTGTGTCGATTCGCCGACCAAGCGAGCCGCCGGACGGCGAGGGCGGTCCGGGCCGGAGCGCTTCGGGCAGCCGGTTCAGAAGTGCCTGCCGGATGCACTCCAGGCGCTCGTCTTGGAGCTGCAGCATCCGCATCTGGATGAGTAGGCGGGCCTGCCGCAGCGCGTGGCGGGAGAGGAGCTGGTCGGCCGTGAGCGGCGCCGGCGATGGCGTGGGCGTCGGGGCGAGCAGCATCGAGAGCAGCGCGAAGAGTCGGATCATCATGGTAACCTCCTCGAGCGCAATTCACACGGCGGCGCGGGTGAGCAAGGATGAGGAGCGTAAAGGAGCGCTCGTGAGTTCCGATGCTTTGACCGTCCCCGCGCCGCCGTCCCAACCCTTCGTCCGCATCGTCCCGCTCGGCGGCTGCGGTGAGATCGGCCGCAACATGACCGTGATCGAGACGAACGACGACCTCGTCGTCGTCGACTGCGGCCTAATGTTCCCCGACGACGAGATGTACGGGGTGGATATCGTCATCAACGACTTCACCTACGTCCGCGAGCGCGCGCACAAGCTGCGCGCCCTGCTCGTGACGCACGGTCATGAGGATCACATCGGCGGCATCCCGTATTTTGCGAAAGAGTTTCCGGACGTCGCCATCGTCGGAACGCCGCTGACGATCGCGTTGATCAAGGCAAAGTCGCGCGAGCAGCATCTCAGCGAGGCGGATTTCACGCAGGTGCATCCAGGAAGCCGCGTGCGGTACGGAACGATCGAGGCCGAGTTCGTGCACGTCAACCACTCGGTGGCCGGCGCCTGCGCGCTGGCGATTCGCACGCCCGTCGGCACGATCTTTCACACCGGCGATTTCAAGTTCGATCAGACGCCGATCGACGGTAAGCCGGCGGACTTTGCGCGGATCGCGAGCATCGGCGACGAGGGCGTGCTCTGCATGCTCTCCGACTCGACGAACGCGCAGCGTCCCGGCCACACGCTCTCGGAACGGATCGTCGGCGAGGCCTTCACCTCGATCTTCTCGCACGCGAAGGGGCGCATCGTCGTCGCCTCGTTCGCCTCGAACGTGCCGCGCATCCAGCAGACGGTGGATCACGCCATCGCCTACGGCCGGAAGATTGCGTTTCTAGGGCGCTCGATGCGCAACGTCGTGCACTTCGCGGGCGAGCTGGGACACCTGAAGATTCCGCCCGACACGCAGATTCGCATCGAGGACGTCGATTCGTATCCGCCCGAGCAGATCGTCGTGATGACGACGGGATCGCAGGGCGAGCCGATGAGCGGGCTCGCGCGGATGTCGGTTCGCGATCACAAGCACTTCAAGATCGTCCCCGGCGACACGGTGGTCATCAGCGCGACGCCGATTCCCGGCAACGAGAAGAGCGTCCATAAGACGATCAACAACCTCTGCAAGCTCGGTGCGATCGTCATTCACGGGACCGACGGACGGGCGCACGTATCGGGCCACGCGTCGCAAGAGGAACTCTTGCTCATGCTCAACCTCGTGCGGCCGGAGTTTCTCGTGCCGATTCACGGCGAGTACCGGATGCTCGACGCGCACAAGCACCTCGCGGTGCAGACCGGCGTCGAGCCCGAGAACGTCTTCCTCTCCGAGAACGGTGACGTGCTCGAGTTCACGCACGAGTTCGGCGACAAGGTCGGCAAGACGTACGGCGGCCACGTCTTCGTAGACGGCTCGGGAATCGGCGACATCGGCGAGGCCGTGCTGCGCGACCGCAAGGCCCTCTCGAACGACGGCATCATCATGGTCGTGGTCGCGATCGACAGCGAGGAGGCACGGGTCATCGCCGGCCCCGATCTGATCTCGAGGGGCGTCTTCTACCTGCCCGAGGCCGACGGGGTGCTCGACGAGCTTCGCGGGGAGCTGCGGGCGACGATCGAGGGGATCTCGGTGGACGCCATGCGCGACGTCAACAGCGTCAAGGAGCATATCCGAAGCGCCCTGGCCGGGGCCGTTCACGCCCGAACCAAGCGCCGGCCGGTCGTCATCCCGGTCGTGATGGAGGTCTGACCCGCCGCCTTCGGGCCCTCCCCCGAAGATTTTTCGGCAGGCCCGTAACCTTTGGGACCCGGGCCGGTATGGACGCCCAGATGGTTTAGAGTTCTCAAAAGGGTGAGCGAGTAGTGGTCGGCGAGAGCGCCCAGAAACGGGCGCTTTTGCTTTTCCCGGCCTAGCCCCTGAAGGCGAAGTAGACGGCCCCCACGATCAGAGCGTAACTCACGCCGTAATTCCACTTGGGCGCCTGCCCGAAGACCACGAACGCGAAGACGGTAAAGACGACGAGGGTGATCACCTCTTGGAGTATCTTGAGCTGCGTCAGCGTCAGCACGCCGTAGCCAATCCGGTTGGCCGGAACCTGAAAGCAGTACTCGAGCAGGGCGATCGCCCAGCTGGCGACGATCGCGACGATCAACGGGCTTTTTCATATGCTTGAGGTGCCCGTACCACGCGATCGTCATGAAGAGGTTCGAGAGCGTCAATAGGAGCACGGTCGCGGCGACCGGGTAGCGGGCGATTAGCTGGGACATGCTTCTCCTCGAATTCGAAGGATGACGGCGTTCGTGAACTCGCTCGTCGTGGCGTGGCCGCCGAGATCCGCGGTTGCGATGCCGTCGCGCACCGCCTCGAAGGCCGCCTTGGAGATCGCGCGCGAGGCGGCGACTGCTCGTGGGTCTTCCATATACGATAGCGCGGCCGAGGCCGCCAGAATCATCGCGAGCGGGTTCGCAACGTTTTTGCCGTGAAGGCGCGGCGCCGTGCCGTGCGGTGCCTCGGCCATGACCGTCGAGGGCTGCAGTCGCTCGTTGAAAGCCAGCACGACCGACTCCGCGCCGGCGATCGAGCCGAAGAGCTGCATCACGAGATCGGAGAGACAGTCGCCGTCGCGATTGAGCGCCGGAATGACGAGCGGCGTGTCGCCGGCGGTCGAGAGCAGCAGCGCGTAGGTGGCGTCGATGAGCTGCGGATCGTAGGGGACGCCCGGATGCCGCGCGGCCGCGGCGTCCATCTCTTCTTTGAGCATGCCCTCGTAGACCGGGCTCACCGTATACTTGGGGCCGCCGAAGACCGTCGCGCCCGATCTCTCGGCGTGTTGGAATGCGTACTCGGCGACGTAGCGACAGACGCGGCGCGAGATCGTCTCGGTGCGCGAGGCGACCTCATCCATGCCCGAGCCGTCGCGCCACTCGGTCGCGCCGTACGCGTCGCCGACCGCCATCCTCACGACCGAGATCGGCGCGTGAATGCCCGCGACGGGAAGGACGCGCGGAATCTTGCGGCCCGTGCGCACGATGACGCTGCCGCCGATCGCCTCGCGGAGGATGCGGTTGGGCGAACCGACGTCGCCAGGGGTGTCCGGCGTTATGGTCGCCGCTTTGAGCCCGACGCGCCGGCGCTTCATCGCTTCGGCCGCATTGAGCACGACGCGGTTCGCGGTCGCGCGCCGGTTTTCGAGCGAGAGGTCGTAGCGCTCGAACTCGATTGCGAAACCTATCGTCTGCGGCTCGAGCACGCGCAGCGCTTCGAGCAACAACTCTTGTCCGGTCTGATCGCCCTCGAGGACGACGAGCGTCGGCACCGCCAAAATGAACTCCCGATATGACGAAGAAGAGATAGTTTCCATGGCACGCACCCGGTTCGGCTCCGCTGCGAACAGGCGCCGGCGGGGTTATGCGGGGACCCGGCTCAACCTGGAGATCGTCGGGATCGCGGCGATCGCGCTCGCCGCCCTCTGCGGCTTCGCCTTGGCCGTTCCGCATCATTCCGGCAGCGTCGGCCTGTGGACCGCCATGGAACTGCGCCGACTCTTTGGAGGTGCGGCGCCGCTTTTCCCGGTGCTCGTCGCGCTGATCGGCGGAATCGTTTTCTTGGAAATTAACGTCCCGCGCATGATCGCCGGCTTGGGCAGCAGCGCGCTCGCATACTTCTTACTAATCACCGCGATCTTCGGCGCGGGCGGTCAGACGCGCGGCGGAATCGTCGGCTCGAACATCTGGTGGGCGCTGCACGCGCTCGTCGGCTCGGTCGGAGCGTGGATCGTGCTCGTCGTCGCGCTCGTCTCGCTCACGCTCTGGCTCACCAACGCGAGCATGAAGCAAGTGATCGGCCGCGTCATCGTCTTCTTCGGCGGGCTCAAGCCGCCGCCGATGCCGCCGCTCCCGAAGTTCAAGCTCGCGCTGCCGCAGCGAATCGTCGAGGCGCCCGTCATCGAAGCGCCGATCGCAGACGCGCCCCTCGTCCCCGCGCCGGTCGTTCGGCCGCCGGTGGTCGAGGTTCCGTTCGAGCCGCCGCGCCCACCGCAGCCTGCCCCGCCGCCGGTGCGCGTTACGAAGGAAGACGGCGCGCACGCGTACCGGCTGCCGGATCTCTCGATCTTCGACGTGCCGCCGAGCCAGAAGGTTGACGATAGCAATCGCGTGCATCTGCTCGAGGATACGCTTGCGAGCTTCGGCGTCGGCGCGAAGGTCTCGCACATCGAGCGCGGCCCGTCCATCACGCGCTACGAACTGAAGCCCGAACGCGGCGTCAAGATTTCGCGGATCGCATCGCTCGCCGACGACTTGGCGCTCGCGCTCGCGGCGACGAGCGTGCGCATCGAGGCTCCGATTCCCGGAAAATCCGCGGTCGGCATCGAGATTCCGAATCAAACGATCTCGATCGTCGCGATCCGCGAGATTCTCGACTCGCTGCCGAATCGCGGCCAAGTTCCGCCGCTCTGGATGGCGCTCGGCAAAGACATCACCGGACGCCCGGTCTTCGGCGATCTCTGCAAGATGCCGCACCTCTTGGTAGCCGGCGCGACGGGCGCGGGCAAATCGGTCTGCCTCAACGCGATCATCGCATCGCTGCTCGCCACGGCGACGCCCGATCAGGTCCAGATGCTGATGATCGATCCGAAGCGCGTCGAACTAACCGTCTTCAACGGCATCCCGCATCTCATCAAGGAGGTTATCGCCGACCCGCGCCTCGCGGCCGGCGCGCTCTTCGAGATGACGAAGGAGATGGAAGCGCGCTACGAGCGCTTCGCGAAGGCGGCGGTCCGCAAGATCGAGGAGTATAACGCGAAGTATCCCGAGGAGCGGCTCCCCTACGTCGTCATCGTCATTGACGAGCTTGCCGATCTCATGCTCGTTGCGCCTGCGAAGGTCGAGACCACGATCATGCGCCTGGCGCAGCTCGGGCGCGCGACGGGAATCCATCTCGTCGTCGCGACGCAGCGTCCGTCCGTCGACGTTATCACGGGTCTGATCAAAGCGAACGTGCCGTCGCGCATCGCGTTCGCAGTGAGCTCGCAGACCGATTCGCGCGTCATTCTCGACATGAACGGCGCGGAGCGGCTGCTCGGCCGCGGCGACATGCTCTATCTGCCGATCGACGCGCCGAAGCCGATCCGCGCGCAGGGCGCGCTGATAACGAACTCCGAGGTGAGCCGCCTCGTCGAGTTCTGGGCGCGACAATCGCGCCCGGACAACTTGCTCGACGTCGAGGTCGTTCCCGTCGGCGACGAGGAGCCGCGTCGCGACGTCGATCCGCTCTGCTACGAGGCCGCGAAGTTCATCATCGAGACGAACTACGCGTCCACGGCCGCGCTGCAGTCGCAGTTTTCGATCGGGCACCCGCGCGCCGTGCGCGTGATGAAGCAGCTCGAAGATTTCAAGGTCGTCGGGCAGCACGAAGGCACGAAGCCGCGCAAGATTCTCGTCGGCCTGCCCGAGTTGGAGCTGATGTCGTCGCGCCTCGGGCGCGATCAAGCGCAGCCCGACCTTTTTGCCGGTGCGGATTAAGGCGATCGTCGTCGCGATCGCGTCCTTCGCGGCATTCGTCGCGCTGGGGCGCTACGTCGTGCGCGCCGGCGAACCCGCCGCGCTCGTCGCGTGGGAGCGTTCGCTGACCGACCACTCGACGCTCGTCGCGTTGTGGCTCACGCGGATCTGCCGTCCTCCGGTGCTCGTGGCGCTTGCGGTCGTCGTGGTCGTCGTGGCGTGGCGCTTCCCGGCGTGGCGCGGACGCGCGATCTTCAGCATCGCGATGCTGCTCCTCTGTTGGCGCGGGGCCGATCTCTTCCAACACCTCTTCGCGCGGCCGCGCCGCCTCGACTGGGTGATGAAGCACGAGCTGTCGTTCTCGTACCCGAGTTCGCACGCTGCGATCGCGACGGGCTTCTTCGCGCTCTGGGCGTGGCTGCTATCTATGTCGCAGTTGCCGAAGACGACGCGCAACGTCGCCGCGGCCGCGCTCGTCGTCTTGGCGCTCGCCATCTGCTGGAGCCGGCTCGCGCTCGGCGCCCACTATCTGACCGATTTGATCGGCGGAGCGCTGCTCGCCGTCGCGCTGGTCTCGGCGGGCGTGGCGGCGGTGCCGAGCGCCGTCTTCGGCGGCGTTGCGGGGCGCGCGTCGGGCTCGGAAGAATAGGGCCGCTCATGGCAGCCGCCGATCCGGCGCTCGCGCAGATCGAGCGCAAGCTCGACCTCAACGTTCCGCTCTCGATGGAAGACGGTCTCGCGCTCTATCGCACGACCGACATCCACAATCTCGGCCGCCTGGCGCGGCGCGAGAAGGAACGCAAGAGCGGCAAGAAAGTCTTCTACGTTCTCAACCGCTACATCAACTCGACCAACGTTTGCTTCGCGGGGTGCACGTTCTGCTCGTTTGCGGCCGACGAGTTCAAGGAGCCCGACCGCGTCTTCCGGATGACGCCCGATCAAGTCTTCGCCAAGGCGATCGAGACCGGGACGAACTTCAATCAGATTCACATCGTCGGCGGACACGACCCGCGCCAGCTGTCGCTCGACTACTGGCTGCCGCTGATGCGGCGCTTCAAGGCGGCGCTGCCGCACGTGCAGCTCTCGCTCTTCACGGCCGCCGAGATCGAATACATGGCCAAGCGCCATCGCCTCTCGTTTCCCGCAATCGTGACGGCGCTCAAAGAGGCCGGACTCGACAACGTCAACGGCGGCGCCGCGGAGATCTTTGCGGACGGCACGCGTTCGAAGATCTGTCCGAACAAGGTGTCGGCGGCGAACTGGCTCGCGATCCACGAAGAGTTGCACCGTCAGGGAATCGCGAGCAACGCGACGATGCTCTACGGTCATATCGAATCGCTCGAAGACCGCGTGGATCACTTCATTCGGCTGCGCGAGTCGCAAGAGCGCTCGCCGGGCTTCAACGCCTTCATTCCGCTCGCGTTTCATCCCGACGGCAACGAACTCTCGTATTGCGGCTGGACGACCGGGCTCGACGACCTTCGCACGTTCGCCGTCGCGCGCCTGATGCTGAACAACTTCGACCACATCAAGGCGTACTGGATGATCCAAGGGTTGAAGGTCTGCCAAGTCGCGCTTGCGTTCGGCGCCGACGACATGGACGGCACGCACGGCTCGACGGACGAGGAGATGATCTACCACGCGGCCGGGACGCTCTCGGGGCAGTACGTGGACGATCGCGAGTTCCGCCGCCTGATCGAAGAGGCCGGTTACGTTCCCGTGCGCCGCAACTCGACCTACGACGAGTTCGCGTGGGATTGGTCGCCCGAATTGGTGTCCGCATGATGCGCTGCGGCCGAATCAAATACACGAACGACCTGCCGATCTACGCCGCGTTCGATGCCGGCGCGATCGAGTATCCGGGATCGCTGCACGCCGATACGCCCGCGCGTCTCAACGCGATGCTTCTTCACGGCGAGCTCGATATGAGCCCGATCAGCGCGTTCACGTGGGCCGCCAACCACGAACGGCTCGCGATCTTACCCGATCTTTGCATCGGCGCGCGCGACGAGGTCGTCTCGGTCGTGCTCGTCTCGCCGCTCCCGCCGGCCGAACTCGACGGGGCGACGATCTTCGTCACCGAGGAGTCGGCGAGCGGACGCAACCTGCTGCGCGTAATTCTCGAGCGGCGCTATGGCGTTCGTCCCCGCTACGCGGACGAGCCGCGGCCGATCGAGCGCGCGCTCGAAGGGGAACCGACGCTGCTGATCGGCGACTCCGCGATCGACGCGCTCGAGCGTTTCCCGTCGAAGCGCGTCTACGATTTGGGGCGGCTCTGGCACGAGTGGACCGGGCAACAGACGGTCTTCGCGGTCTGGGCGGCGCGGCGCGAGATCTACGAGAGCGATCCGGCGGGCGTGCGCGCGTGCATGCACGCGCTGACCGATGCTTACACGTGGTCTCGTTCGCACGGAACCGAGGTCGTGGCGCTCGCGCAGCGCGCGATTCCGCGACGCCCCGGTTTCTATCAGACCTACTACGGCAAGTTGAATTTTACGCTGCACGTCGCCGCGCAGAACGGCTTGGCGGCGTTCTGCCGCGAGTTGGTCGCGATCGGCGCGATCCCGTCGCTGCCGTCGTTTGCCGAGGCCGCCGGTGCCCTCGCTAGCTAGCCTTATCGATCGCGCCGCCGGCGGCGGACGCCTGACGTTCGACGAGGGCGTGCGGCTCTACGGCGAGGCCGACATCCACGAGCTCGGGGCGGCCGCCCACGCGAGACGCCTTGCGATGCACGATCCCGACGTCGTCACCTACGTGATAGATACGACGATCAACTACACGAACGTCTGCAACGTGCACTGCACGTTCTGCGCGTTCTTCCGGCCGGAGCACCATAGAGAAGGCTACACGATGTCGCACGACCACGTGCTCGAGCGCGTGAAGTATGCGGTGGATCAGGGCGCGACGCAGATCATGATTCAGGGCGGCGTCAATCCGGAACTAGGCATCGAGTGGTTCGAGACGCTCTTCGATCGCGTTCGGCGCGAGTATCCGCAGGTCGACCTGCACTCGCTCTCGGTCTCCGAAATCGTCGGCTTGGCCCACGTCGAATCCATCTCGACGCACGATGTGCTCGCCCGGCTGAAAGACGCCGGCATGAAATCGCTTCCCGGCGCGGGTGCCGAGATTCTCGTCGAGCGCGTGCGCCGGCGCATCTCGGCGCGCAAGGTGAAGCCGCACGAGTGGCTCGGCGTGATGCGCGAGGCGCAGCTGCTCGGCATGCCGACGACCGCGACGATGATGTTCGGCTCGATCGAGACGCCGGCGGAACGCATCGAGCACATGCACGTGCTTCGCGAGCTCCAAGACGAGACCGGAGGGTTCACCGCCTTTATCCCGTGGTACTACGTTCCGTTCAAGACGCCGCTGCGCGGAAAAGAGGCAACCGGGTTAGAGTATCTCCGGGTGCTCGCGGTCTCGCGCCTCTATCTCGACAACTTCCCGCACCTCCAGGCATCCTGGCTGACGCCCGGATTAAAGATGGGCCAACTCGCGCTCTTCTACGGCTGCGACGACATGGGCGGCACGATCATCGAAGAGCAGGTCGTTCACGATGCCGGCAACACGAACGAAGCGTCGCGCCGCGACATCGAAGACGTCATCGTCAAGGCCGGCTTCCGCCCCGTGGTCCGCGACACATACTGGAACGTCCGCGAACTCGTTCCCGTGTCACCCTGAGCGCAGTCCCCGTGTCACCCTGAGCG
>DATKMJ010000041.1 GCA_035541935.1 Candidatus Binatia bacterium
CAGTGCGCGCCAATGCGCTCGCGGTGCCGCAGGTCGCGGTCCTCGACGGCACGCAGGGCAAGTTCGTCTACGTCGCCGGCAAGGACAAGAACGGCAAGGACATCGCCGTCGTGCGCCCGGTGGTTCTCGGCGACTGGATCGAGATGGACGGCACGAACCTCTGGATCGTCGAATCCGGGCTCAAGCCGGGCGACACGGTGATCGTCGACGGCATCGCCAAGCTGCAGCCGAACGGCGCGATCGTGCTCGGCGGCGCCGCCGGACCGGGCGGCCCCGGCGCCGTGCCGCCCGGCGCACCCGAAGCGAAAGCAGCGACGACAGGCAAGGACGGCGCGGACGCCGCGCCTCCGACCAAGTCCTGAAGCCGGCGACGCCACCATCATGTTCTCAAGATTCTTTATCGACCGCCCGATCTTCGCGGCGGTGATTTCGGTGTTCTTCGTGCTCGCCGGCCTCGCCGCGATGCGCTCGCTGCCGGTCGCGCAGTATCCGGAGATCGCGCCGCCGGTCGTCACCGTCCAGGCGGTCTACCCCGGCGCCTCCGCACAGACGCTCGAGGAGACCGTCGCCGCGCCGCTGGAGAACGCAATCAACGGCGTGCAGAACATGCTCTACATGAGCTCGCACTCCACGGCGAACGGGACGACGCAGATCGAGGTGACGTTCGAGATCGGCACGAACGTCGACGACGCGGCGATCAACGTCAACAACCGCGTCAAGCAGGTCGAGCCGCGGCTGCCTCTCGAAGTGCGCCGGCAGGGCGTCAGCGTCGAGCGCGGCAGCTCGTCGTTCCTGCAGGTGCTCGCATTCTATTCGCCCGACGGCCGCTACGACGACCTCTTCACGTCGAACTACGTGACGCTCAACGTGCTCGACGACCTGAAGCGGCTGCCGGGCACGACCAACGTGCAGATCTTCGGCGCGAAGGACTACGCGATGCGGGTCTGGCTGCTGCCCGACCGGCTCGCGCAGCTGAAGCTCACGCCCGGCGACGTCGCCAACGCGATCAACGAGCAGAACGCGCAGTTCGCCGCCGGCAAGGTCGGGCAGTCGCCGATCGGCGGCAAGCAGGACCTCGTCTACACGATCACGACCAAGGGCCGACTTGCCGATCCGAAGGAGTTCGGCCAGATCATCGTGCGCGCGAACCCCGACGGCTCCGCGGTGCACCTCTCCGACGTCGCGCGCGTCGAGCTGGGCTCGCGCGACTACGACTTCATCGGCCGCTACAACGGTCACGAGGCGACGCTCGTCGGCATCTTCCTCGCGCCGGGCGCGAACGCGCTCGATGTCGCCAAGACCGTCCGCGACCGCGCCGCCGCGCTCGCGCAAAAATTCCCCGAGGGGCTCACCTATGCGATCCCCTACGACACGACGCGCTTCGTCGAGGTGTCGATCAAGGAGGTCGTGAAGACGCTCGCCGAGGCGATGCTGCTCGTGTTTCTGGTGGTGTTCCTGTTCCTGCAGAGCTGGCGCGCCGCGGTGATTCCGTTCATCGCGGTGCCGGTCTCGCTGATAGGCACCTTCGCCGGCCTCTACATGCTCGGCTACTCGATCAACACGCTGACGCTTTTCGGCATGGTGCTCGCGATCGGCATCGTCGTCGACGACGCGATCGTCGTGCTGGAGAACGTCGAGCGCACGATGCGCGAGGACAAGCTGCCGCCGCGCGACGCCGCGGTCAAGGCGATGCGCGAGGTGACGGGGCCGATCATTGCTATCGTGCTGACGCTCTGCGCAGTGTTCGTTCCGATCGCGTTCCTCGGTGGGTTGACCGGCGAGCTCTACCGCCAGTTCGCGGTGACGATCTCGATATCGGTCGTCATCTCGGGGATCGTCGCGCTGACGCTCTCACCCGCGCTCTGCGTGCTAATGCTCAAGCACGGGCACAAGCCGCCGGGCCGGTTCTTCACCTGGTTCAACGGGTGGTTCGAGCGGGTCCGGGACCGTTACTCCGACGGCGTGCTCTGGATGATCCGCCGCGGCTTCGTCGGGCTCGCGCTCTTCGTCGGCATGGTGGCGATCACCGCCGGGCTGTGGAAGTTCACGCCGGGAAGCCTCGTTCCCGACGAGGACCAGGGCTTCTACATCGGCGCGGTGTTCCTTCCGGACGGCGCGACACTCGAGCGCACCGACAAGGTGGTGAAGCAGGTCGAGGCGGCGATCCGCGCCAACCCGAACAACCTCGACATCGTCTCGTTCACCGGCTTCGACTTCATCGGCGGAGGCTTCCGCAACAACGCGGCGACGATGTTCGTCACGCAGATCCCCTGGGAGAAGCGCCACGTCACTGCGGCGCAACTCGTCGGCGAGCTCTTCGGGCGCACGATGGGGATCAAGGAAGCGCTGGTGCTCGCGTTCAATCCGCCGGCGATCTTCGGCCTCGGCACGACGGGCGGGTTCGAGCTCTACATCCAGAACCGCGGCGAAGGCGGCGCGAAGCGCCTGAACGAGGTCACGCAGCAGTTCCTCGCGCGCGCGAACAGCGACAAGCAGCTCGCCGGTGCGCAGACGCTGTGGCGCGCGACAGTGCCGCAGCTCTACGTCGACACCGATCGCGAGAAGGTGAAGAAGCTCGGCGTGCCGATCGACGAACTCTACGACGCGCTCGCCGGCACGCTGGGAACCTACTACGTCAACGACTTCAACAAATACGGCCGCACCTGGCAGGTGCTGATGTCGGCCGACCCTGCCTACCGCAGGCGGCCCGACGACATCGGCGGCGTCTACGTGCGCTCGGCGAAGGGCGAGATGATTCCGCTCTCCTCGCTCGCGAGCGTCAAGTATTCGTCGGGGCCCGATGCGCTCGACCGCTTCAACAATCTGCCGGCGGTGAAGATCATCGGCCAGGCGGCGCCGGGATTCAGCTCCGGCCAGGCGATCGCCCGAATCGAGGAGATCGCCGCCGAGGTGCTTCCCGCAGATTTCAGCTACGACTGGGGCGGCACCTCGTACCAGGAGAAGCGCTCGGGCGGCGCGTCCGTGTTCTCGCTCGCGCTCGCGGTGATCATGGTGTTCCTGATCCTCTCCGCGCAGTACGAGCGCTGGTCGTTGCCGCTCTCCGTGCTGCTTGCGCTGCCGTTCGGGACGTTCGGCGCGCTCGCCGCGGTTTGGCTGCGCGGGATGACGAACGACGTCTACTTCCAGATCGGCCTCGTCACGCTGCTCGGCCTCGCGGCGAAGAACGCGATCCTGATCGTGGAGTTCGCGCTGCGCCGCCACCAGGAAGGAATGTCGACTTCCGCGGCGGCGATCGAGGCCGCGCGGCTCCGGTTCCGGCCGATCCTGATGACGTCGATGGCGTTCATCCTCGGCGTGCTGCCGCTCGCGATATCCACGGGCGCGGGCGCCGGCGCGCGGCAGTCGGTGGGCACCGGCGTGATGGGCGGAATGCTCGCCGCGACGTTCCTCGCCATCTTCTTCGTGCCGTGGTTCTTCCGGCTGATCTTCGACCGCAAGATCACCGAGCCGCGGACCAAGGAGGAGCTGCACGCAGAAATCGACCACGTGCACGCTCTGCACGCGCGGCCGCCGGTCGCCACTCCAGGACATCCGCCGCAATCCGGACATGGAGACGTCCGCGCGGAGGGACTTCCTCCGCGAACCGGACACGGAGACGCCCATGCGTAGAGGCGCTTTTGCATTGCTGCTCGCAGGCTCGCTCGCGGGCTGCGCCGTCACCCAGCCCCTCCCGCCGAAGCTCGATCTGCCGGCATCCACCGCGACGGCCGAACAGACCGCGCTGCTCGAGCACTGGTGGCTCGCGTTCGACGACCCGGTGCTGACCGCGCTGATCGACGAAGCGCTCGCGAACAATCTCGATCTGAAGGCCACGCTCGCGCGGATCGAGCTGGCCCGCTCGCAGCTCCAGCTCGCGCAGGGGAGCCTGTATCCGAGCTTCAACATCACCGGCGGCGCGACGCGCCAGCGATATTCTGGCGCAACGCCGCTGGCGTTTCCCCCGGGAACGGCCGTCAGCGCCAACGATTTCACGGTAGGCATCGAGACGTCGTACGAGCTCGATCTCTGGGGCAAGTATCGAAGCGGTGCGCTCGCCGCCGGCAACGATCTCGCCGCTTCGCGCTATTACCGCGAGACGGTGCGCATCGCGGTCGCTGCCGACGTCGCCGACGCCTACTTCCGGCTGCGCGCCGCCGATGCGCTTCTCGTCGTGTACGAGGAGACTCGCAAGACGCGCACGGACACGGTCACGTTGCAGAAGGACCGCTTCGACGGCGGAATCATCGGCGAATACGACCTGCGTCAGGCCGAGGCCGAGCTGCAGGCGGTCATCGCCGACATCGCTCGGACGCAGCAGGCGATCGGCCTCACCGAAGGCGCGCTGGCGACGCTCACCGGCCGCTCGCCGCGGGCAGTGTTCACGCCTGAGATCGCTCGCGGCGCGACGATCGAAGCGGCGACGACCGGCGTGCCGCAATTGCCCGCCGGCTTGCCGTCGGGGCTGGTCGACCGGCGACCCGACATTCGACGCTCGGAGGCGGAGCTCGCGGCGGCCGACCTGCGGATACAGCAAGCGCGCGCCGATTACTTCCCGGATCTGACGCTGACCGGCGCGTTCGGCAGCGAGTCCGCGGCGCTCTCCAACCTATTCACGTCGCCGGCGACGATTTGGCGATTCGGGCTCGCGCTCGTGCAGCCGATCATCAACCTGAAGTCGATCGAAGCTGGAGTCACCGCCGCGACGGCGCGCCGCGACAGCGTCGAAGTGCAGTATCAGCAGACCGTGCAGAACGCGTTCCGCGAAGTGCACGACTCGCTCGTCACCCATCAATCGGCGCAGCAGGTGCTCGCCGCCGAGACGCGCCGGCGCGACCTCCTCACCCAGGCGCTCGACGTCGCCAATGTCCGCTACGAAGCCGGGCGCACGTCGTACCTCGAGGTCCTCGACGCGCAGCGCACGCTGCTCGCTTCCGAGACGCTGCGGATCGCCGCGGCGCGCGACGCGCGGATATCGATCGTCGACTTCGCGAAGTCGGTGGGCGGCGGCTGGACGCCGGAGACCTTCTCGGTCGCATACTGACGCGAACTGTTCCACCGCGGCGACCTGCCGACCGGGGAATCGCTAGGGCTGGAAGTACCGCTCGATCTGGATATGCCGCCCTCCCGGGAGATCGACCGTCGCGGTCGTTGCAGAAGTAAACGTAATCGTGATCGAGCCGTCGCTGCCGGCAGGCGAGGGCGAGACGTACGCGCACGAAATGCACTGGCCGCCCGTGTACTTGTCGAGAGTGGCCGTGAACACGTTGTTGGTGATTGGCCCGGCGGCAAGATACCACTGCGATGCGCCATTAGCGAGATACGAGTACACCGCGACGATGAGCGTACCGTTCTGGTAGTCGAACTCAAATCCAGAACCCGACTCGTTGCTGTTCCACCAGACACCTGCGACCGGAGCGAAACTCCCGGCTTGACCCGCGGGCGCCGGCGAGCCGAAGTAGCGCTCGATCGGGATATGTCGTCCGCCAGGCAGATCAACTGTTGCCGTCGTCGCCGAGGTGAACGTGATGGTGATCGTGCCGTCGTTACCGTTAGGTGCGGGTGCCTTATATGTGCAAGAGATGCACTGGCCGCCCGTGTACTTGTCCAGCGTGGCCGTGAACACGTTATTGGCAACGGCACCGGAGGCGAGATACCACTGGGCGGATCCGTTCGGGAGGTAGGAATACGCGGCGACGACGAGTGTGCCGTCGTGGTAGTCAAGTTCAAATCCGGAGCCCGACTCGCT
>DATKMJ010000042.1 GCA_035541935.1 Candidatus Binatia bacterium
GCCGCACGGCGCGATCAAGCGATCGTAATCGAGGTTCGTGCAGACGTTGAGCGCGATCCCGTGCAGCGATGCCATCTTTCGAATTGCAAGTCCGATCGCGCAGATCTGGTTGCGCCCCGCCCAGACGCCGGCATGCGCGTCCCAGCGCTCGGCGGCGACGCCGAAGCGCGCGCACGTCTCGATGACGGCGCCTTCGAGCGAGCGTACGAGCGGAACGACCTCGCGAAAGCGCTCGAGCCGCAGGATCGGATAGACGACGAGTTGGCCGGGGCCGTGATACGTGACGTCGCCGCCTCGCTCGATCGCCACGAGCTCGACGCCGAGCCGCTCCAGCTCGTCAGGCGATAGGCGGACGTTCTCGCGCTTGGCTTGACGTCCCATCGTAACGACCGGCGGATGCTCGACGGCGATCCACGTGTCGGGCTCGCGCCCCGCGCGCACCGCTTCGTGCACGCGGTGCTGCAACTCCCAGACCTCGCGATAGGGGCGCAAACCCAAGTCGAGCAGTCGCGCTGGTTTCAGCGTCACGCACCTACGGGCGTCTTCGGCTTTGGATTGAGGATGTGAATCGCCTTCCCGTGCGCGGCCTCCGCGGCGTCCATGATTCCTTCCGTGAAGGTCGGATGCGGGTGGACGGAGAGGCCGATATCCTCGAGCGTCGCGCCCATCTCGAGCGCGATCAACCCTTCACCGATCAGCGACTCGGCCTGCGGCGCGACGATGTGCATGCCGAGTAAGAGGTCGGTCTTTTTGTCGGCAACGAGTTTGATCAGGCCTTCGCTCTCGTTCATCGTCCGCGCGCGGCCGCTCGCACTCAAGGGGAACTTCCCGACGCGGACCTCGTAGCCGGCGGCTTTTGCCTCTTCCTCGGAGAGCCCGACGGTTGCGACCTCGGGATCGGTGTAGACGCAGTTCGGAACAGCAGCGGGATCGAACGCGGCGGAGCGGTCGCCGTTGATCGCCTCGGCCGCGACGACGCCCTGCTTCATCGCGCGGTGCGCGAGCAGCGGCTGTCCGGTGACGTCTCCGAGCGCGAAGATGTTCGCGACCTTCGTGCGTTGCTGGCGATCCACGGCGATGAAACCGCGGTCGTCCACGTCGAGGCCCGCGGCTTTGAGGTTGAGATTGTCGGTGACCGGACGGCGCCCGACCGCGACGAGCACCATGTCGAACTCGTCCGTCTGATCCTTCGAGCCGGTGCCTTCGCCGTTGAGCGTCGCGCGCACGACGGCGCCGTCTCTCGCCAGCGAAACGACCTTCGTATTGAGCAGGATCTCGATGCCCTGCCGCTTGAGGATCCGGCCGAGCGTCTTGCCGATCTCGAGATCGGTTCCGGTGAGAATCTGCGGCATCATCTCGACGACGAGGACTTCGGCGCCCATGCGTCCGTACACCGTCGCGAACTCGAGGCCGATGACGCCGCCGCCGATCACGAGCAGGCGCTTGGGAATTCGAGCGAGGCGCACGGCGTCGTCGGAGTTGACGATCGCGTGGCCGTCGCGCGGCCACGCCTTGACGTCGACGGGGGCCGATCCCGTTGCGATGACGATCTCGTTCGCGACGATCGTATCGGTGCCGCCCTCGCGCTTGACCTCCAACTCGGTCGGCGATTTGAACGATGCCTCGCCGCGAATGAACTCGACGCCGTTGGCTTTGAAGAGCGTCTTGACGCCGCCGACGTTCGCGGTGACGACGTCGTTCTTAAACTTTGCGACCGCTTCGCGGTCGACTTCGGCTTTCGGCACCCGCAGGCCGATCGCGTCGGCGCGCTCGATGTGGCGAATCACCTCGCCGACGTGCAGCAGCGCTTTCGTCGGGATGCAGCCCCAGTTGAGGCAGACGCCGCCGACCTCGTCGCGGTCGATGCAGATGACTCTCTTGCCCAACTGGGCCAGACGGATGGCGGCGTGATAGCCGCCGGGCCCGGCGCCGATGACGGCGACGTCCACGCGATGTTCTGCCGAAGTGCTCATACGCCGGGTTTTCGCTGAAGCGGCAGCGTTCCCCAGGGCTTACGCGAAATGGCGTCATCCAGTGTCGCGAATTGGATGGGCCGGCCTGCTTCCCAAGCTCGACCGGGAGTCGATCGTCCCGCTCTATCGCCAGATTTACGAGCACCTGCGGGAGTCGATTCTGGCCGGGACCCTCCCCGAGTCGACCCGGCTGCCGCCCGAACGGACGATGGCGCAGCGGCTCTCGGTCAACCGAAGTACGATCGTCCACGCCTATCGCGAGCTGGTCGGCGAGGGGCTCATCGAACAGCGGGTCGGCTCCGGTTCGAGGGTCGTTCATCAGTTGCGCGGCGGCCAGCCCGAGCGCGCCGCCGGCGTTCCGTGGTGGGTGACGCTTCCGCCGTGGCGCGTCGGCGAGTTTCCCAACGTCCTCGGCGAGCTCGCCGCGAAGCCCGAGCCCGGACGCATATCGTTCGTACAGGGCGTCGCGCCGAACGAACCTTCGCCGCTCGCCGAACTGGCGAAATCGTTCGGCCGGGTCGCCCGCGATCCGCGCTTCGTCCTCTCGTACGGCGATTCGGAGGGGTACGAGCCGCTGCGGACGGCGATCGCCGCGCGAATGCGCGCGCGCGGCGCGGCCTCGGTTGCGCCGGGCGCCATCATCATCCTCACCGGCTCGACGCAAGGCATTGCGATTGTCGCGCAGAGTCTCGCGGAGCCGGGCGACGAGATCATCGTCGAATCGCCGTCGTATCCGGGCGCGCTGCAAGTCTTTCAGATCAACGGACTGCGCGCGATTCCGGTGCCGGTGGACGACGACGGCATGCGCGTGGACCACGTCGAGGCGGTGCTGCGCACGCGGCGTCCGCGCTTCATCTACACGATGCCGTCGCTGCACAACCCGACGAACGCGTCCATGAACGCGGATCGCCGCGAGCGGCTCGCGACGATCGCGCGGCGCGCCGGCGTTCCGATCGTCGAGGACGACCCGTACGGGCCGCTGGGACCGCCGGGGACGCCGCTCGTCGCGCTCGCGCCCGACCACGTCGTCTACATCTCGACCTTCTCGAAGACGATCGCGCCGAGCTTGCGCGTCGGATGGCTCGCCGCGCCGCGCACGATCCTCGAGCGGCTCTTGCTGCGCAAACAGGCCTACGACATGGCGACGAGCCTCTACGTGCAGGCCGCCGTCGCCGATTATCTCGAGCGTGGATACGACGCGCACGTCGAGCAGCTACGCAAAGAGCTGCTCGAACGGCGGGCGCTCGCCGACGAGGCGATCGCGGCGCGCTGGCCGGCGGGGCTGAAGATCAGCCGCCCGTCGGGCGGCTTCTATCTTTGGGCCTCGACGCCGCGCGAACTGCGAGCGCGCGCGCTGCTCGACGCGTCGGAGCGTCTCGGCGCATCGTTCCTCTTCGGGGAGGCCTTCTTTGCGAACTCCGGCGGCGACCACTACTTTCGGCTCGCGCTCACGGCGGTCGCGCGCGACGAGATCGCGGAAGGCATCCGGCGCATCGGACAGGCGATCGCGACGCTGCGGTCGTGACCGGCCTGCAGCGCCGGCTCCTGCGCTGGTATAGCCGCCACGGCCGCGCGGATCTGCCGTGGCGCGTCGTACGCGACCCGTATCGGACGGTCGTCAGCGAGTTCATGGCCGTCCAGACGCAGGTCGGCCGGGTCGCGATCAAGTTCGCCTCGTTCGTCGAGCGCTTTCCGGATTTTAGATCGCTCGCCGCCGCCTCGACCGCCGACGTCGTCCGCGAGTGGAGGGGCTTGGGCTATAACTCGCGGGCGGTGCGCCTGCGCGAACTCGCAAAAATCATCATCGAACGCCACGGCGGCGCGCTTCCTACCGAGCGCGACGTGCTGCGCGCGCTTCCCGGCGTAGGCCCGTACACCGCGGCGGCGGTGCGAGTCTTCGCGCACGGCATCGACGACGCGCCGGTGGACGTCAACGTGCGCAGGATCGTCCAGCGGCTGTGCTTCGGCTTGGAGTACCCTCGTGCGGCGGCGCCTCGAGCGATCGAGGAGCGAGCGCGCGCGCTCGTTCCGCGCGGCAGAGCGCACGACTGGATCTCCGCGCTGATGGATTTGGGGACGACGCTCTGCACGGCGCGCGCGCCAAAGTGCCCGGTCTGTCCGCTGGCCGCCGACTGCGCGGCAGCACCGGTAGACGCAGCGGCGCTCGAGCGCCTGCGCAAGGCGAAGCGCCGGCGTGGCGCGCAGGGCGCGACGCCGTTCGAGCGCAGCAGCCGGTACGCGCGCGGCCGGATCGTCGACCGCCTGCGCGACTTGCCCGCCGGCGAGCGCATCTCGCTGCTCGATCTGCAGCGCGAGCTTCGCCCGTCGCTGCAGGGCCGGTCGCTGAACGAGCTGCGCGGCTTCGTCGAGGCCCTCGAACGCGACGGTCTCGTCACGCGCGACGGAAACGGCGTCGCCTTGCGAGAATGACGGCGCCGTGCCCCGCATTCCGTTTCCGAAGAAGAAGGTGCCGCGCAGCGTCGCAATCGAGGAACTCGCGATTCTGGAGCGCGCCTATCCGCGCGCGGTAACGGCCCTCGAATACGAGAACGAGTTTCAACTTCTCGTCGCGGTCATTCTCTCCGCGCAGTGCACCGACGCCCGGGTCAACATGACGACGCCGGCGCTCTTCGCCCGCTATCCGACGCCGCAGAAGCTCGCTCGCGCCCGCCAAACGGACGTGGAGAAGATCGTCAAGTCGTGCGGGTTCTTCCGCATGAAGGCGAAGAACGTCATCGCCTGCGCGCGCGATTTGGTCGAGCGCTTCGGCGGGAAAGTTCCGCGCGAACGCGAGCAGCTCGAATCGCTGGCGGGCGTCGGCCGTAAGACGGCGAGCGTCGTGATGGCGGCAGCCTTCAACGAGGCGGCGCTCGCCGTGGATACGCACGTCTTTCGCGTCTCGCACCGGCTCGGACTGACGCTCGGCACGACGCCGCGTCAGGTCGAAGACGACGTTACCGCGCTCGTGCCTTCAGCGAAGTGGGGCGACGCGTCGCACTGGTTGATCCTTCACGGCCGCGCGATCTGTAAGGCACCGACGCCGCAGTGCGCGCGCTGTCCGGTCAACGCGCTCTGTCCGACCCCGCGCATCATCGCGCGCGCTACGTCGGGCAGCGGCCGTGCGGCGGGTGCCAGGAAGGGGGGAGCCTGAGCTTCACGTACGAGAGCGGCGCCTCTCCCATGTCGAACATGTCGGCGAATCCGTCGGCCTGATTCTGCTGGATGTCGTCGCCGCGGAGCGACGGCAGCCCGAAGACTCCTTCGACGAACTGTAATATCGCGCTTTGGCTGCGGTACTGAAAGCCCGAGGTCTTCTGGTTCGAGATGTAACCGCGCGCCGTAACGTACGGCGAGATTACCATGAGCGGCACGCGGAAGCCCCACTCGTTTGGATCGGCGACGTTATTGTAAGGATTGGGGAGGGGCCGGTACGGACCGGGGCCGCTCGGCGGCACCGGCGGCACGTGGTCGTAGAAGCCGCCCCAATCGTCCCAGACGACGAAGATCGCGGTCGAGCGCCAGTACTTGCTCTCGCCGATCGCGTTGACCAGCCATCCCAGCCACTCCGGACCGTCGTCGTTTCCGGAGATCCGCGGATGGTCCGATGAATGCGTGCACGGCGTGATGTAGGTGAGCGCCGCGAACGGACGCGACGGGTTCTTGGCGGCGATGTCGTTGACGAAATTGACGGCGTCGGGATCGACCGTGAACGGCCTGGGCTTCCCGCCGTGCTTGAACTTCTTGAAGAGGTGCTCGACGCCGAGCGGCGCCGCCCATGCAGAGCGCGTCGCCTGCGCGATGTACTGCCAGTCGGCGGATACCGGCTTGCCGAGCGCGCTCTCGATCTCGTCGAGGATCGTGTTGTACTCTTCGCACGGATAGATCGAGGGCCCGTTGTCCCACGGTTGCTCCGACGGAGCGGGAATCGCCATGTTTACCGTCTTGACGTTGTAGCCGCCCCTGGGCACGCAGCCCGAGCTTTTCTGCGAGCCCGGAACGGCTTCCGGGTCGATGCCGTCGTCGTCGTCGCCGTTTCTGCGTGGGTTCTCGGCCTCTGCGAACGGCGCGCTCTTCGCGCCCGCCAGACCGCCGGATTGTCCCGCGATGAAGTACTGGTGCGCGGCGAAACTCGGCCCCTGATTCGCCTGGAGCACGTTGCTCGCAAACTCCCAGTGCTCGATGATCTGGCGGTAGACTTCGGTCTCGGATGTCGGGACGTAAGAGAGCGGCGTGTCGGTCGGCTTGCACTTGCGCTTGCAGTGCAGCGGCTCGTCGCCCCAGGCGCCCTGCGATTCGTGCCACCAGCCCGTGCCGTGCGCGTGATCGGGATCGAAGTGCGCGCTGAGGCTATTGGGCTGCAGCGTCGGCTCGGCGAGCGGATCGTACAGGTTCAATGCCGATCCGCATTTCGTCGAGTGGTTCGTGCCGCAGGCGCGCCACTCGTAGTAACCCGAGAGCAGGTCGTCGACGGTGCGATTCTCCATGATGATGACGACGACGTGCTGGACCGGCGTCGGCAGCATCATAACGCGCCGGGAACGCCCCTCGATTCGTACGAGCCGCGACCGCCGCGCTCCACGGAAGACGATCTGCGGCGGCGCACCGTATCCGCCGGCGGCGGAACGCATCGGCGCGCTCGATTGGCACGCGGCTAGAAGCGCCGCGGCGCACGCCCAAAGAAGAAGGATCCGAAATGCGGTCTTCGACATCGCTGCGGCTATTCGGTGTCTACCGGTAAGCCTGACGGCTTCTGATGCAGGAAGTACTCGCGCGTGTAGCGCGACGAGATCGGCTGGAAGCCGCGCGGCTGCTGGGTGAGGTCGAACATGTCGGCGATGCTCTTGCACGAGACGTCGGTCGTTCCCAGGCGGCCAAGCGCAAACGTATCTTCGACGAAGCGCAGGATGCTGCCGAAACCATAGACGGTGTGCGAGACGTAGCCGCCCTGGGTTCCGCTCCCTACGCGCACGTACGGCGAGACGACGAGCATCGCGACGCGAAAGCCCGGGCCGCCTTGGTTATCGCGCGGCAGCGGCGGCGCGACGGGATCGTAGAAGCCGCCCCAGTCGTCCCAGACCACGATGACCGCCGTCGAGTCCCAGTACGTGCTCTCGCCGATCGCGTTCACGACGCTCGCGACCCAGGCCGGGCCCGTGTCGTCGGATGAGTAGCCGGGGTGATCTGAATTCTGCGCGTCGGGAATCACCCACGACATCGCCGGCAACGCACCGTTCGAGATATCGTTGAAGATGCTCGTCTCCGGCGAGGCGATGTGCCCGTCGGTCCACTCGGGTCCATACCGAACGGGTGCGATCACATCGAAGGCGTTCCAGATGCCGTTCGGCTGCTGCTTTTCGAAGACCGGCGTGTAGTATTTCCACGACACCGAGTTTGCGTCGAGCAGATCGCGCAGCGTCTGGTACCCGTTCGGATAGTTGGGGAAGTCGTTGGAGCATGGGAAGGGACCCTGGTTGACGAGATGGCGGAGTTTCTTCGAAATCAGCGTCGTGCGGCTGCCCGGGTTCGAGTCGCACCCCCACGCCCGCGACGAGCTGGGAGAATCGATCAGGCTGTGCCGCGCGTCTATGAACGTGCCGCCGCGGATCAAATCCTGATGTGCCGTGAAACTCTCGCTCCCTTGCGTCTGAAACATCATGTCGGCAAGTCCCCACTGCGATGCGATCGCCCAATACGGCGCGACGAGCGTGGGATTGACGTACTGATAGGGCGTCTCGCCTTCGGGTTTCCCCCCGAACTCGATCAAGTTGAACCCGTCCATCGCGCCGTTATGGTACGCGGTGAGAAACGCCGGATAGACGTGCGTTAGGTTGCCGTGCCCCTTACGTTCGAGCTTGACCTCGCTCAGCGTGACCTTTTGGCGCTTGTATCCGCTACCTTTCTTCACGAGTTCGTAACCCGTCGTCGAGCCGGTCGCGCCCGGAAAGGTCGCGAAAAAATCGTTGAACGTCCGGTTCTCCTGGATCATCACGACGACGTGCTGGATCGGCGTGCTCGTTCGCGGGCCGAACGGCGCGCCGGGAGCGAGCGCGCCGCTTCCGCCGGTGGTTCCGGCGCACGCGCTTAGCGTCAGGCTCGCGGCGAGCGCGCAGAGCGCCGGTCTGCTTAGGCTCGTCCGACCAAGCCGCGCGAGATCACGAGCCGTTGGATCTGCTGCGTCCCCTCGTAGATCTGTGTGATCTTCGCATCGCGCATCATGCGTTCGACCGGATACTCGGCGGAGTAGCCGAATCCGCCGAGCACCTGCACGGCGTCGGTCGTGACCGACATCGCCACGTCGCCGCACTTCAGTTTGGCCATCGCGGCCCAGAGCGTGACGTCGGCCGCGCCGTCGTCGCAACGTCGCGCCGCCTCGTAGAGCATCAACCGCGCAGATTCGACCTCGGTCTTCATGTCGGCGAGCATGAAGCCGACGCCTTGGTGTTGTCCGATCGGCTTACCGAACGCGACGCGCTCCTTCGCGTAGTTCGTGGCGTAATCGAGCGCGCCGGCCGCGATGCCGAGCGCCTGCGCCGCGATGCCGGGGCGCGACTTGTCGAGCACCTTCATCGCGATCTTGAACCCCTCGCCCTCTTCGCCGAGGCGATTGGCCGCGGGAATCTCGCAATCTTGGAAGAGCAGCTCGACGGTCGGCGATCCGCGGATGCCCATCTTTTTCTCGAGCTTGCCGACGGAGAAACCCGGCGTTCCCTTCTCGACGACGAAGGCGGTGACGCCGCGCGAGCCGGCCGCCGGATCGGTGACGGCGAAGACGCAGACGACGTCGGCGACGCTGCCGTTCGTAATCCAAATCTTCTGTCCGTTGAGAACGTACGCGTCGCCGCGCCGCTCCGCGCGCGTGCGCATCGAGCCGAGCGCGTCCGATCCGCTCGAGACCTCGGTGAGCGCGTAGGCGACGAGATGTTCGCCGGATGCGATCTTCGGAAGGAAGCGCCGCTTCTGGTCGTCGCTCCCGCCGATCATGATCGGCAGCATGCCGAGTTCTTGCACCGCGACGATCAGCGCGCTCGACGCGCACGCTTTTGCGATCTCTTCGACGACCTTGACGTAGGTGACGAAGGTGCCGCCGAGGCCGCCGTACTCCGCCGGAATCGGAATTCCGAAGAGGTCGTTCTCGGCAAAGAGGTTCTTGACGTCCCAGGGGAAATCGCCGCTCGCATCGATCTCGGCGGCGCGCGGCGCGACCTTTTCGGCGACGAGCTCGCGGACCATCGCGAGGATCATCGCCTCTTCGTCGTTCGTCGCTATTTGAGTCGGAGCGATTGCCATAGCCGGAGTACCTTCCACGGAGGCGGGGCGCGTTCCGTCGGCGCATCTAGGGCGGCATGGAGAAGGTCTACGCCTCCTGCGCCGAGGCGGTCGCCGACATTCCCAGCGGAGCGTCGATCGCGGTCGGCGGCTTTGGTCTGAGCGGCATCCCGCACAACTTGATCGAGGCGTTGTTGGAGCAGGGAGCGACCGATCTCGTGACCGTCTCGAACAACTGCGGCGTGGACGGCTGGGGCTTGGGCGTCCTGCTCGACAACAAGCGGATTCGCCGAACGACCGGTTCGTACGTCGGCGAGAACAAGGAGTTCGAGCGCCAGTATCTGCACGGCGAGCTCGAGGTCGAGCTCGTTCCGCAGGGCACCCTCGCCGAGCGCTTGCGCGCGGGCGGCTGTGGAATCCCCGGGTTCTACACGCCCGCCGGAGACGGTACGCTCGTTGCGGACGGAGGGCTGCCGTGGAAGTACGCGACCGACGGCAGCATTGCGGTGGCGTCGCCGAAGAAAGAGACGCGCGTCTTCGACGGCCGCGAGTACGTGCTCGAGCACGGCATCGTTTGCGACTACGCGCTCGTGCGCGCCTCGATCGGCGATCGCGCCGGCAATCTGATCTTTCACAAGGCGACGCGAAACTTCAATCCGCTCTGCGCGATGGCGGGAAGACTGACGATCGCCGAAGTCGAGGAGCTCGTCGAACCCGGCGCGATAGATCCCGAGCAGGTGCATCTGCCCGGCGTCTTCGTGCAGCGCATCGTGCACGTCGGGCCGCAGGGCAAGCGCGTGGAGCGGGTGACGACGCGGCCTCGTCCTTCGACAGGCTCAGGATGACAAGAAGCAGGCTCAGGATGACAAAAGAGGGCTCAGGATGACAAGAAGATGGCGTTAACGAGGACGCAGTTGGCCGCGCGCGTCGCGCAGGAGCTGCGCGACGGACAGTACGTCAATCTCGGGATCGGCCTGCCGACGCTCGTGCCGAACTACGTCGCGTCGGACGTGACGGTTACGCTGCAGAGCGAGAACGGGATTCTCGGCATGGGCCCGTATCCGTACGAGGGCGAGGAAGACGCCGACCTGATCAATGCCGGCAAGGAGACCGTCACGGTGCTTCCCGGCGCGTCGTTCTTCGACTCGTCGCTCTCGTTCGGGATGATTCGCGGCGGGCACATCGACCTCGCCGTGCTCGGCGCGATGCAAGTCTCCGAGCGCGGCGACCTGGCGAATTGGATGATCCCCGGCAAGATCGTGAAGGGGATGGGCGGCGCGATGGACCTCGTGCACGGCGCGAAGCGCGTGATCGTCATGATGGAGCACGTCGCGAAGGGGAACGTTCACAAGATTCTCCGCGAATGCACGCTGCCGCTCACCGGAAAGCGCGTCGTGCAGCGCATCATCACCGACATGGGCACGATGGACGTGGGGCCCGACGGTTTGATTCTGCGCGAGCTCGCGCCGGGCGTGAGCGTTGAAGAGATCCGGGCTGC
>DATKMJ010000043.1 GCA_035541935.1 Candidatus Binatia bacterium
GAGACGACGATCAGGCCGCCGGCGACGCTGAGCGCGAAGAAGATGATGAAGATCCAAACGCCAAAGCGCTTCAACCACTCGCGGCGCGCGCGCGCCGCGCGCGTCTGATGCGTCCCCCGCTTAGCTTTCACGGCCTCTCCGTGGGCGTGTCACCCTGAGCGGAGTCGAAGGGCCTAACCTTGTCACCCTGAGCGTAGTCGAAGGGCTTCCCCGTGTCACCCTGAGCGGAGTCGAACGCCTTGTCACCCTGAGCGGAGTCGAAGGGCCTAACCGTGTCACCCTGAGCGTAGTCGAAGGGCTTGACCGTGTCACCCTGAGCGGAGTCGAAGGGCTTGTCCGTGTCACCCTGAGCGTAGTCGAAGGGCTTGACCGTGTCACCCTGAGCGTAGTCGAAGGGCTTAACCGTGTCACCCTGAGCGGAGTCGAAGGGCTGAGCGTAGTCGAAGGGCCCCCACAACCGCTCGAGGTTGTAGAACGAGCGCTGTTCGGGCGTGAAGACGTGCGCGATCACGTTACCGAGGTCAATGAGAATCCAGGATCCATCGGCATAGCCTTCGATGCGCGAGACCGTATAGCCGTCCTTGCGGACGGCCTCGACGATCGCATCGGCGATCGCCCGCGTTTGAATCTTCGAGCGTCCGGTGACGATCGCGAAGGTGTCGGCGAGGATCGTCCGATTCCCGACGTCGAGCGCAACGAACCCCTCACCCTTCTTGTCGAGCGCGGCCTCGCGCACGAGGTCGATCAGCGCGCCGATGCCCGCTCCTCCGCCTTGCGCGCGCGCCGCTCCGCCCCTTCGCGCTGCGTCTCGAGCATCGCGGCGTCGAGATCCTCGAGCGCGAGGTCCCACAACCGCCCCCGCTCCGCGAACGTCCGGCCGGGTTCGAGCGAGTCGGCGAGATAGACAATCTTATCGAGCGCCGACATCGCCGGGGCGCCGCGCGTGTGTTTCGCTATGGCGGAGAGCACTGCGTCGTCTTCTACCCCGAAAAGCTCGCGCGCAAGCGCCGCGCCGAGCCGCGCGTGGAGCAGCACCGGATGCGCCCGCTCGTCCTCGTCAATCGGCAGGCCGCGGGCCTCGCTCTCGGCGATGAGCCGCTCGGGCGAATAGAGCCGCGCGAGATCGTGAAGCAGACCGGAGAGGCGCGCCTTGCGCGGGTCGGCGCCGTGACGCAGCGCCAGTTCCTCGGCACACTGCGCGACGCGCAGGCTGTGCTCGTAGCGATGCTCTTGACCGAGGTGCTCGCGAACGCGATCCTCCAGCCGAACGGGCGTCACGCGTTACGGACCGCTCGACTCGACGCGCGCGCGCAGCGCGCGCAAGCGGTTCTGGTAGAGTTCGCTGCGAAGGCTCCCCGCCCACATGATCAGCGCGCTCTCGTTGTCGTCGCTGTAGTAGCCGGTGCGCATCGTCACCGTCGTGAATCCGTACTTTCGATAGAGCTGCTGCGCGACCGTGTTGCTCTCGCGTACCTCGAGCGTCATCCAGGCGGCGCCCCGCGCGATCGCTTCGTCAATGAGGCGCAGCATCAGCACCTCGCCGAAGCGCCGTCCGCGATAGGCCGGATCCACGGCGACCGTCGTGACGTGCGAATCCTCGAGGATCACCCAGATGCCGCCGTAGGCGACGACGCGATCCTCGAACCTTCCGACGTAATAGTGCGCGAGTTTGTTCGTGCTCAGCTCGTTGTAGAACGCATCCGACGGCCAGATCGTCGAGAACGAGGCGCGCTCGATGCGCGCGACCGCGGGAATATCCGCGGTCGTCATCGGCACGATCGAAAGGCGGCCGGGCCGCTCGGCGGGGCGTTCGAGTTCCATCTTCATGGCGGTTAGAGTCGCGGCACCGTTGCGGCAGGCAACTCGCCGTAATCGGCGCCGACCTCGTGCACGCTCTTCGCCGGCGCTCTCGACGACGCGGCCAGCGCGGCGGCTGCCGCGGCAGGCAAAACGAGCGGATCCACAGAGTGCACGATGATACCGCGTTCGGCAAGCTCGTGGAGCACGTCCTTCGCGGCGCCGACGACGGTCAGCGTTCCCTCCACGTGCGCGGGGAACAGTTCGCCCAGGACGTCGGCGATGCGGCCGGATGCGCGGCGCACCCCGTCGGGCGAACGCAGCCGCGCGGAGATCACGCCCGCGCGTCCGGAGACGACCGCGAGCGCGCGCTCGTACGCCCCGCCCCACTCCAGGAGGTCGAACGAATCGATCGCGACGAGCGGCCGGCGCCAGGCCGCGGCGAGCGACTTCGCATACGCGACCGCGATGCGCAGCCCCGTGAAGCCGCCCGGGCCGATCCCGACGGCTAACCGGTCGATTCCCTCGGGCTCCAATTGCGAGCGCTCGAGCACCTCGCGGACCAAACCGAGTCCTCGCTCGAGTGCGACGTTTCCGGTCTCGGAGCGAGACGCGACGATCCGATCGTCGCGGGCGGTCGCCGCGGAAATTGCTCCCAGCGCCCCGTCGAGGGCAAGAACGTTCATTTCGGCGAGCGAAGAAAGAGCAAGCGTGGCTCTTCCCCCGCGCCTTCGATCTCTATTTCGTACCGGCGCGTTGGAATGGCATCGGGCGCGTTGCGCCACCACTCCACGAGCACGATCGTCCGGCCGTCGAAAACCTCGTCGAGCCCGAGCTCGGCCGATTCGCGCGGATCGTCGATCCGGTAGAAATCCACGTGCTCGATCGGGGGATCGCCCGCGTAGTGGTGGCGGAAGGTGAAGGTGGGACTGGTGGATTGGTCGGCGCCGTGCAGCGTCTGCACGACCGCCCTCACGAAAGCCGTCTTGCCGGAGCCGACCGGGCCGGCGAGCGCGACGACGTCGCCCGGACGAAGGCGTCGCGCGAACGCAGCGGCAAATGCGTTGAGGTCTTCTTCGGTCGGGAGCGAAATGGCATCTTTCATGAGTGCAGGTGATTATTGAACAACGACATCGTAGCGCAGGTCAACGTCGAAGACGAGATGCGGGAGAGCTATCTCTCGTATGCGATGTCGGTCATCGCGTCGCGGGCGCTTCCGGACGTTCGCGACGGCCTCAAGCCGGTGCAGCGGCGCATCCTCTACGCGATGCGCGAGATGGGCTTCGACCCGAGCAAGCAGCATCGTAAGTGCGCCGGTATCATCGGCGAGGTGCTCAAGAGCTACCATCCTCACGGCGACACGTCGGTCTACGACGCCCTCGTTCGCATGGCGCAGGATTTTACGCTGCGCTACCCGCTCGTGGACGGCCACGGCAACTTCGGATCGATCGATCCCGATCCGCCGGCCGCCTATCGTTACACGGAGGCGCGGCTCGCGCGCACCGCGCTCGACGTCCTCGCGGATATCGATAAAGAGACCGTACCCTTCGTTCCGAACTTCGACAATCAAGGCGTCGAGCCGACCGTATTGCCGGGCCGCTTGCCGCAGTTGCTGCTCAACGGTTCGAGCGGCATCGCGGTCGGCATGGCGACGAACATTCCGCCGCACAATCTCGGCGAGATTGCCGACGCGATCGCCGCCGTCATCGACGATCCGAAGATCGACGACGACGCGCTCTGCGCGATCGTCCAAGGCCCCGACTTCCCGACCGGCGGGACGATCCTCGGTCACGAAGCGATCCGCGAAGCCTATAAGACCGGGCGCGGGTCGATCGCGATTCGCGGCAAGGCCGAGATCGTCGAGGAGCGCGGCAAGCAGAAGATCATCATCACCGAGATCCCCTATCAGGTTTACAAAGGGCGGATCATCGAGGCGATCTCCGAGGCGTACTCGGAGAAGCGCATCACCGGCATCGCGCGGTTGGACGACGAGTCGAACCGCAAGGGCATGCGCGTCGTCGTGGAGCTGCAGAAGAGCGCGACGCCGAAGATCGTGCTCAACCAGCTCTTCAAGCACACGCCGCTGCAGGCGACGTTCGGCTTCAACATGCTCGCGCTCGTCCCGGTGGGTGAGCCTCGCGCCGATGGGTCGGTGGCGCTCGAGCCGCAGGTGCTCACGCTCAAGCAGTTGCTCGAGCACTTCATCGCGCACCGCAAGAGCGTCATCACGCGCCGCACGCAGTACGATCTGCGCAAGGCCGAGGAGCGCGCGCATCTGCTCGAAGGCTACCGCATCGCGCTCGACAACATCGATGAGGTCATCGAGATCGTGCGCGGCAGCCAGACGACCGACGAAGCGAAGGAACGCCTCAGCGCGCGCTTCGGTCTCAGCGAAGTGCAGGCGCAAGCGATCGTCGATATGCGGCTGCGCACCCTCGTCGGCCTCGAGCGCCAGAAGATCGAACAAGAGTACGCCGAGCTGATCAAGACGATCGCCGAGCTGCAGGACATTCTCCGCAGCCCGCGGCGCATCGCCGGCATCGTCAAGAGCGAGACCCTCGACGTGAAGAAGCGCTTCGGCGACGAGCGCCGCACGAGCATCGAGCCGGCCGAAGACGAAATGTCGATCGAGCAGATCACGCCGAACATCGAGGTCGTCGTCACCTACACGGTCGGCGGCTACATCAAGCGCGTCTCCGTGGATACGTTCCGCACGCAGAACCGCGGCGGCCGCGGCGTCATCGGCATCTCGAACCTCAAACGCGAAGACGTCGTGCGCAACTTCTTCGTTACGAAGACGCACGACCACGTGCTCTTCTTCACGAACATGGGGCGCGTCTATCGGCTGCGCGGTTACGAGATTCCGGACACGACTCGCCAGGCGCGCGGCACCGCGCTCGTCAACCTGCTGACGCTCCCGCCGGGCGAAGAGGTGACGGCCGTCTTCCCGATCGACCGCTTCGAGGGCGAAAAGTACCTCGTGATGGTGACGAAAAACGGCGTGATCAAGAAGACGAAGCTCGAGCAGTTCTCGAACGTGCGCCGCAACGGGCTGATCGCCATCAACCTCGACGCCGGCGACGAACTGCTCGCAGTGGATCTCTCCGACGGTTCGCGCGACATCATCCTCGCCTCGACGCTTGGAATGGCCGTGCACTTCAACGAGAAGGGCGTACGGCCGATGGGGCGCGCCGCGCGCGGCGTGAAGGCGATGACGCTCGAAAAAGGCGACACCGTCGTGGCGATGGACATCGTGGACGGCGACCGTCGCGAGGTGCTGCTCGTCACGTCGCTCGGCTTTGGAAAGCGCACGCCGATCGACGAGTACCGGCACACGTCGCGCGGCGGCAAGGGCGTGAAGGCCTTCGCGCGCCAGCGCGACGACATCGGCCAAGTCGTCGATCAGATTCTCGTCGCCGCCGACGACCAGATTCTGATGATCACCTCGGGCAACCAAGTGATTCGCCTGAAAGTCGGCGACATTCGTCGCACCGGCCGCGACGCGAAGGGCGTCCGCTTGCAGCGGCTGGGCGAAGGCGACGAGGTCATCGCCGTGACGAACCTCGGCAAACAGGCGATGCAGATCACCGAGATCACCGGCGAGCCGCAACAGACAGAACTCTAGGAGTGTTGTAACCCATATGAGCGCATTACCAGACGTAACGCAAGGCAATTTCGATGCCGAGGTGCTGCAGAGCGCCCAACCGGTGCTCGTGGACTTTTGGGCCCCGTGGTGCGGACCGTGCCGCATGCTCGGCCCGATCGTCGAGAAGATCGCGGCGGCAAACGCCGGCAAGGCAAAGTTCGTCAAGTTGAACACCGACGAGAATCCGAACCTCGCCGGACAATATCAGGTCTCCGGCATTCCCTGTCTCATTCTCTTCAAGAACGGTCAGCCCGTCGATCGCATCGTCGGCTACGTTCCCGAGAACGTCGTGACCGGGATGCTCGGCAAGCACGTGGCGTGACGCCCGTTCCGGCCATGCACCGAGTGCTGGCCGACGAGCGGGTCGTTCCCTACGACCGCACGCTCGGAAGAAACGTGGTCAAAAGCGCGGCTGAAGAAGTATTCGGCCGCGCGCGCGTCTCCGGCAACGGCTCGTACGACGCGATCGTCAACGAGGTCGTGCGGCGGCTCGACGCGCTGCAGCGCGACGCGTTGCTCCCGGTCGTCAACGCAACCGGCATCGTTCTGCACACGAATCTCGGACGCGCCCCGCTGGCGCCCGCTGCCATCGAAGCGATCGCCGAGCTCGGGCGCGGTTACTCGAACCTGGAATACGATCTCGAGACCGGCGAGCGCGGTTCGCGCTACGCGCGGGTCGCCGGCGTCCTCAACGACGTCGCCGGCGCGCAGGATTCCCTCGTCGTCAATAACTGCGCCGCGGCGGTGCTCCTCGTGCTCGACACCTTCGCGAGGGGGCGCGAGGTGATCGTCGGGCGCAACGCGCTCGTCGAGATCGGCGGCGGCTTCCGCATCCCCGACGTGCTCGAACGCAGCGGCGCGACGCTCGTCGAGGTCGGCACGACGAACCGCGTCTACGTCGAGGATTTTGAAGCGGCGCTCTCGCCGCGTACCGCGCTGCTGTTGCGCACGCATCCCTCGAACTTTAGGATGGAAGGCTTTACGCACGACGCGAGCGCGCGCGAGCTCGCCGAATTGGGCCGCCGCGCGGGCGTTGCGGTCCTCGAAGATCTCGGCAGCGGCGCCCTCGTCGCGCTCGAAGAGTACGGCGCAGCGCACGAACGGACGGTGCGAGAGGCGCTCGCCGACGGCGTCGGCCTCGTTGCGTTCTCCGGCGACAAGTTGCTCGGCGGCCCGCAGGCGGGGATCCTTGCCGGGAGCGCGCCGCTGATCGCGCGGCTGCGCAGCAACCCGCTGCTGCGCGCGTTGCGCGTAGATAAGACGACGCTCGCCGCGCTCGGCGCAACGTTGCAGCTCTACCGCGACGGTTCGCTGCGCGAGACCGTCCCCGTCTACCGGATGCTCGGCGCGACGCTCGACGAACTGCGCGCGCGGGCGACAGCCTATCTCGAAGCGGTGCCGGCGGCGAGGCTCGTCGAGAGCGTTGCGTACATCGGCGGCGGCTCGCTCGCGCAAGACGCGATACCCTCGCTTGCAATCGCGATCGCGACGCCGCAGCCGGATCGCCTCGCCGCGCGGCTGCGCGCAGGGACGCCGCCGATCGTGGCCCGCATCGAAGCAGGGCGCGTGCTGCTCGATCTGCGCACGATCGCACCGGAAGAGGACGAAACGGTGGGCTCGGCACTTGCAGCAAGCGAATGAAAGAGAGATTTTAATGCGCACTCATAACCGGCTGCGAGTCTACTGGATGCTCGTGCTCACCGCGACGCTCTGCGCCTGCGCATCGTCGGCGCCTGTTCCTACGAAAGGTTTGCCGGCTGCCTCGCAACTGACGAGCAGCGGCTCCTTGCTCTATTTCTCTAGCGGCGATTACGGGCCCGTCATGGTCTACACGTTCCCCGAGGGGCAAGAGGTGGCGTCGTTCGACGTCCCCGGTATCCCCGCGGGACTCTGTTCGGACAAGCAGGGCAACGTCTTCATGGCGGAGCCTTATGGGCAGAAAGTCGAGGAGTACCCACACGGCGCCACCTCGCCGACGGCCACTTTCGATTTTCCGCCTAGTCCATACGGATGCGCCGTCGACGAGGGGTCAACCTACCTCGCAGTTGCCAACGAAGCGGGTTCGGTCGGCGTTTTCAACCTATCAACGAAGGAGTCAAAGCCGGCGACGTACACGTATCCCGGCATCGAAAGCTTCTTCTTCTGCACGTACGACGATCAAGGGAACTTATTCGTAGACGGAGCGGACAGCGATGCGATCATCCGCCTCCTAGAACTGCGCAAAGGGGAGAGCAGCTTGAGCCTCGTAAAGCTGGGCGCGAAGATTCCATACAGCGCGAGCATTCAATGGGATGGCACGTATCTTGCCATTTCCGACGGAGGCAGCAACAAAGACAGCAGCGTGCTGCGAGTCAAGGTCAAGAACCACCGAGCGAAAATTCATGCCCGGGTCACTCTACGGGGCCCCGAACCCTATACGAGCCAGTTTTGGATTCAGGGAAACGCAATTATAAGTCCGGAAAATCGAAGTGCTAATGTCGCGTGGTGGTCTTATCCTGCGGGCGGTCAACCGACGGGAATCATTTACCAGGTTGGGTATGCGTTCGGAGTTACCATCAGCGTCGCGCCCAGCCGGTAGAACGTTCTTAGGCGCCGTTCGTTTGGCTGGCCTAAACGAGAGGCCCCACGAATGCGGGGCCTCCGTTTTTGCATCGAGCGGGCGCTAACGGCTACGTCTTGTTGCAGTAGCCTTTGAGCGTTACCGTTCTGCCGCCGCTCTCCTTGAACGAGCCGGTGTAGGTGTATTTCGTGGCGGAGACTTTCGTGACCGTTAGATCACCGGCGCCTACGACGTTGCCCGACGAGACCGACGTCAAACTGATCGGATGCCAAACAATCTTGTTGCCGGTCCATCCGCTCGACGTCGAAATGCCGTAGTTACCCTCGTCGTCCGTCATGATGTCAACCCAACGCGAGTTCGCCGAATCGTAGGTGGTCTTGTCCATTGCGACGCCGGGATGGCGATCCCAGGACGTGGCGTGCGAGAGCGTCTTCGTGTTCATCCAAAAGCCCGTCGGATCCATCGAATTCGTGAGCGTGCTCCCGTAGGCGTTGGGACGGCGGGTATTCGTTTCGGTGCAATTCCACGTGCCGAGCTCGAACTGCATCGAGCTAAAGTTTGGCTTGGCGGGCTGCGGAATTGGCGTCGTCTCGATCTGACCCATTGCCGCAGTTCCAATAAGAACGGCCGTTACGCATGCGGTTACGGCCAATGCTAAGCTCCTGTACATCCTCGCCTCCTTCGCGCATTATGCGCTGTTGGTCTTACTATCAAGCCCGGCTGCCGAATGCCTGCTTGCCCCTTGCGGTAAGAACCGCCGGCGAGATTCGCCGTATCGGGAAGCGCATCGCGATCGGTCTGGACCGATCGCCGGGTGCCTGGCCGTGCGCGCTCTCGCGCCTGCTCAAACGTCCTCGAACCAGCCCGAAGGCACGACGTCGAGATTGACGTTGATCTGCTTCACCTCGGTGTACGCGTCGTAGCCGTAGGTTCCTAACTCGCGCCCGATGCCCGACTGTTTATAGCCGCCCCACGGCGCTTCGTTGTAGGTCGGGTGGTAGGTGTTGATCCACGTGATCCCGGCGCGCATCTTGCGAATCACGCGGTGCGCCTTCGCGATGTCTTGCGTGAAAACGGCGCCCGCCAAGCCGTAGATCGTGTCGTTGGCGAGCGCGATCGCCTCGGCTTCGGTGTCGAACGTCTGGATGACCAGCACCGGGCCGAAGATCTCCTCTTGCACGATGCGCATCGTCGGTTTCGTCTCGTCGAAGATCGTCGGCGCGATGAAGTTTCCGCTCGCGAGGTCGCCGCCGAGACGCTCGCCGCCGCAGAGCAGCCGCGCGCCCTCGCGCTTGCCGGTCTCGATGTACGCTTCGACGCGCTCGCGATGGACCGGCGAGATGATCGGGCCCATCTCCGTCGCCGGATCGAAGCCGTCGCCGACGCGAATCTTCTTCGCCCGCTCGACGAGCCGCTCGACGAAGCGATCGTGGATGCTGCGCTCGAGAATCAGGCGCGAACCGGCCGAGCAGACTTGCCCGGCGTTCGCGAATATGCCGAAGAGCGCGTAATCGATCGCCGTGTCGAAGTCCGCATCCGCGAAGACGACGTTCGGCGACTTGCCGCCGAGCTCGAGCGAGATCTTCTTCAGGTTCGACGTCGCGTCGAGCATGATGCTGCGCCCGGTCTTCGTGCCGCCGGTGAACGCGATCTTGTCAACGTGCGCGCTCGCGGCGAGCGCGTGACCGACGACGGCGCCGGCGCCCGTCAAGATGTTGACGACGCCCGCCGGAAACTCGAGCTCTTCCATCAGCGTCGCCAGGCGGATGGTCGAGAGCGGCGTGAGTTCCGCCGGCTTGAGAATGCAGACGTTGCCCGCGGCGAGCGCCGGCGCGAGTTTCCAGACGCCCATGAGCAGCGGGTAATTCCACGGCACGATCTGCCCGCAGACGCCGATCGGCTCGCGCACCGTGAACGTCTGCGACGGGGCGGGAACGTCAAACGTCTGCCCGTGGGGCTTCGTCGCGAGCCCCGCATAGTAGCGGAAGCAATTCGCCGCGTCGATCGCGTCGAACTCGGTCTCGCGCAGCGGCTTGCCGCCGTTGAGCGTGTCGATCCGCGAGAACTCGTCGCGATGCTCGTCGATCCTGTCGGCGAGCTTGAAGAGCAGCGCGGCGCGATCCGCGGCGCTGCTCGAGCCCCACGGCCCTTCGTCGAATGCCTTGCGCGCCGCGGCGATCGCCGTCTCGGCGTCGTCGGCCGTGCCTTCCGCGATCGTCGCGATCGTCTCTCCGTTCGCGGGATTGCGCACTTCGCGCGCCCCGCCGTCGCTTGCAAGGCGCCATTTTCCGTCAACGTACATCGGAACCACGCCGTTGATCCGCGGAACGTTCTTGAGGATCGCCTCGGCGTCTATCTTTGATGCGGTTTGCATTGCGTTAATTCTCTTTCGTCCTTCGACAAGCTCAGGATGACACGTGGGGGAGGCTCAGGATGACACGTGGGGGAGGCTCAGGATGACACGAGCGCCATGCTGTTGAGGCTTTCGCCGAGGGACGCGCAGACGTAGTCGGCCTCTTCCTCGGTAATCGTCAGCGGCGGCTCGACGCGAATCGTGCGGGCGTTGACGAGCGTGCCCGAGACGAGAATGCCTCGGTCGAGCATTCGCTTCGCCAACTCGAATCCGGTTGCGTGATCGCGGAACTCGAGCGCCATCAGCAGTCCCATGCCGCGCACGGCGACGACCAAATCGTCGTGGCCGGCGGCCGCTTCGCGCAGTCCCGCAAGCATCCGTCCGCCGAGAACGGCGGCGCGTTCGGGGAGGCGATCCTCGATCAGTACGTTGATCGTCGCGAGCGCCGCGGCGCAGGCGAGCGGGTTGCCGCCGAACGTCGACGTGTGCAAGAACGGATTGTCGAAGAGGCGCGAGAAGACCTCGCGCCGTCCGACGACCGCCCCCGCGGGAACGACGCCGCCGCCGAAGGCTTTCGCTAGGCACATGAGATCGGGCGCGACGTTCCAGTGCTCGCAGCAGAACATCTTGCCGGTGCGTCCCATGCCGGTCTGCACTTCGTCGAGGATGAAGAGCGAGCCGAACTCGTCGCAGAGCGCGCGCACGCCGGGCAGGTAGTCGTTGTCGGGGATGTTGACGCCGCCCTCACCCTGGATCGGCTCGAGCAGCACCGCGCCGACGTCTTCGCCGACCGCCTTGCACGAGGTCATCATATCGCGCAGCGCGGGCAAGTCGTTGAAGGGCACGTGCTCGATGTTCGGCAGCATCGGGCCGAACGGGCGCCGGAACTCCGCCTTCGCGCTCGCGGAGAGCGAGCCGTAACTCTTGCCGTGGAAGCCCTTCGTCGCCGCGACGATCGTCTGTTTTGCGGGGTCGTAGGCGCGCGCGAGTTTCAGCGCGCCCTCGACCGCCTCGGTTCCGCTGTTGCAGAAGAAGCTGAACTCGAGATCGCCCGGCGTCAGCATCGCGAGCGCCTTCGCGAGCATCGCGCGCAGCGGATCGAGCAGATCCTGGCTGTGCAGCGGCTGGCGGCGCAGTTGATCGGTGACGGCTTTGACGACCTTCGGATTGCGATGCCCGACGTTGAAGATGCCGAAGCCGCCGAGGCAATCGATGTAGGTGCGTCCGTCGAGGTCGCGATAGGAGTTGGGCCCGGCGTCCGACCATTCGACGACGGCGCTCGCGCGCCCGGGGTCGTTCGCCTTGCGGTATTCGAGGAAGCCGGGGTTGACGTGGTTGCGGAACGACTCGACGGTCTCGCGAGCGATCCACTCCGCGTCGTCGGGCGTTACCTCGGACTTCTCGATGAGGTTTAAGACGTGCTGCGTGTACTCGTAAACTTTACGTTCTCTATCATGTGTAATTTTCGGTCACCTCGTTAGACGTTGTTGAATGCTTCGCGCGCGGATGCGCGCAGGATCGACAGTCCCTCGTCCAACTGCTCGTCTTCGATGACGAGCGGAACGAGAATTCTAATGACGTCGCGTTTGCCGGCCAAGAGCAGCAGCAGGCCGCGATCGCGCGCAGCCTCGACGATCTCCGGTGCGCCCTTCGACAGTTCCATCGCCTGCATCGCGCCGAGCCCGCGGACGTCCTCGATCGCGGGAAACTCATCGCGCATCGCGCGCAGCGCGCTCTCGATGCGCTTGCCGACGGCGCGCGCGCGTTCCAAGAACGCGTCGTCCATGATCTCGAAGATCTCGATCGCCGCGGCGCACGCGATCGGGTTGCCGGCAAAGGTGCCGCCCAATCCGCCGGGTGCGGGCGCGTCCATGATTTCGGCCTTGCCGACGACGCCCGCGAGCGGCAATCCGCCGCCGATGGACTTCGCGACCGTCATGAGGTCGGGCTCGATGCCGTACTGCTCGCATGCGAAGAGCGTGCCGGTGCGGCCGAAGCCGGTTTGAATCTCGTCTGCGATCAGCACGATGCCGCGCTCGTCGGCGATGCGCCGCAGCTCGCGCAGAAACGCGGGCGGCGCGGGAACGAATCCGCCCTCGCCGAGCACGGGCTCGACGATCATCGCGGCGACGCGATCCGGCGAGACGACCGAGGAGAAGATCTCGTCGAGCGCCGCGAGCGCGCGCTCCGTCGTGAGGCCGTGGTGCTCGTAGGGAAACGGCGCGTGATAGACTTCGCTGCAGAACGGGCCGAAGTGCTGCTTGTACGGATCGTTCTTACCGGTCATCGAGAGCGCGAGCAGCGTCCGTCCGTGATAGCCGTGCGTGAACGCGATGACCGCGGGCCGCCGCGTATACTCGCGCGCGATCTTCACCGCGTTCTCCGTCGCTTCGGCGCCGGTCGACAGAAGGAGCGTCTTCTTCGGCGACGATCCCGGCGCGCGGCGGTTCAGTTCCTCGGCGACGCGGACGTACGGCTCGTACGTCGCGACCTGGAAACAGGTGTGCGTCAAGAGCGCGGCCTGCGCGGCGATCGCCGCGACGACTCTCGGATGCGTGTGGCCGGCGTTGAGCGTTCCGATCCCGCCGATGAAGTCTATATAACTCCTTCCTTCTGCGTCCCACATCGTCGCGCCGTGCGCCCGCGCGACGGCGATCGGATGGGCGGTCGCAACGCCGCGCGCGACGTTTTGGGAGCGGCGCTCCGCGAGCGACGTTCCGGAAACGGAGCCGACCGTATTTTCCCGTACTCTCATGGTAAAAGGCGAGGAAGTCCTATTCGGCGAGTTTAAAGCGGCTCTTCTTTAGGATTGCCGAGCGCGAGGGTGGTGGCATTTTGAGAAAGCTGATCGTGGCACTGGTCGCCCTGGGGCTTATCGCGACGCCCCTCCAGGCAAGGGCGGGCACGACGGGCACGCTGCTCGGACGCGTGACCGACGCGGCGACGCACGCGCCGATCGCCGGGGCCACGGTGACGGCTACCTCACCTTCGCAGGTCGCGCAGAGCGTCACCGATGCCTCGGGCAACTACTCGTTCATCTCGCTCCAGCCCGACACGTATACGGTGAGCGCGAGCAAGGCCGCCTACGACCCGCAGTCGCTGCCCGGCGTCAGCATCGTCGCCGATCAGTCGGCGAGGGCCGACCTCGCGTTGCAGAAGACGCTGAAGACGATCGCGCGGACGACCGCGCGTTCCGGACAATCGCTCGTCCACTCCGGCGTCACGAGCGACGTATACTCGATCAACTCGGCCGGCCAGAAGGCCGCGGCGACGCTCGCGGGGGCGGGCTCGCTGACGCAGGCCTACGGCGCGATCGCGGCCGCGCCCGGCGTCAACATTCCGTCGAACCAGCAGGGCTGGTATCAAAGCGTCTACATCCGCGGCGGCGACGTGGATCAAGTTGCGTACGAGTTCGACGGCATCTCGACGACGCGCCAATCGGACCTCGCGCCGATCGCGACGCTCTCGTCGCTCGGAAATCAAGAGGTACAGGTCTACACCGGCGGCACGCCCGCGACGTCGAACTCGTCGGGACTCGCCGGCTATATCAATCAAGTGATCAAGACCGGCACCTATCCCGGTTACGCGTCGGCCGATCTCGGCATCGGCGGACCGGCCTTCTACCATCAAGCGACGGTCGAAGCCGGCGGCTCGACGCCCGATCGCCTCTTCACGTATTACATCGGCCTTTCGGGCACGAATCAGACGTTTCGCTACGGCAACCAGTTCGGCGCCGTCAGCGAGCCGCTCTACTTCTATCCGCTCTACGTCCCGACGAACAACAACGTCTACAACATCCTCGACGGTTCGGCGGGAAAAGCGCCGAATTACGGTTTCATCGGGCAGCCCGGGTTCAGCTACGCGCAAGCGATGGACTTCGATCGCGAGAACGTCGTCAATCTCCACATCGGCATTCCGCACCGCGACTCGCCGCTGAAGGACGACATTCAGCTCCTCTACGTGACCGGCGGCATCGCGGCGCAGTTCTACAGTTCGGACAACGACATCGGCTACACGCCGGCGGTCGGCAACGCGACCGGCATCGGCTACCCGATGCCGTATCTCGACTCATTGAACTACAAAGGCCCGATGATGCAGGCGCCCAACCCGAACGACCTCTACACGTACTTCTTCCCGAGCAGCCCTTCGGGGCGTCCCGCCGGATCGCCGATCGGACCTAACGTTCGCGACGGCAACTGGAACGGCTACTCGATCGAGAAGCTGCAGTACCAGAAGAACCTCGACACGCACTCGTATCTGCGCGCGCTCGTCTACGGTGCGTACTCGACCTGGTTCATCAACGGTCCGCAGAGCGCGCAGCTCGTCTTCGGGTCGGATCCCGCCGACTACGAGGTGCTCGAGCACGGCTACGGCGCCAACCTCATCTACTCGAACCAGCTCTCGGCGAAAAACCTGTTGACGGCCGAGGCGACGTATATGACGCAGCGCCTGCAGACGTACAACGCGATGTACTCGTCGACCGATCCGTTTACGAACAGCCTCGCGCCGACCGGCTTGGGAACGACGCTCTCGAGTTACGGTCTCCCCGACGGCCAATGCTTCAATTACAAGACGGGTCAGCCGTGGAGCTGCTTCGCAAAGGCGAGCCAGGGCGGGTGTCTCTCGCCGGGCGGCTGTTATCCCGGCGAAGGCTCCTACAACTTCAATTTGACTCCGGGAACGGCGCCGGCGGGATCGCCCGCCGCGCTCGCCGGCGCGCGCTGGATGATGACCGAGAACGGCGCGAGCGCGCAGGTGGATAACGTGACGCCGCGATTCAACTCGTTCGCATTGACCGACCTATGGGAACCCAACGACCGGCTCGTCGTCAACGTCGGCGCGCGCTTCGACCGCTACGCCTACCTGACGAACAACCTCGAAGACGGCTATCCCGCGCGGCAGTTCTGGTTCGATGCCTACAACCGCGAGCATTGCGGCGCGCTCGGTTCGTCGCCGCAGTGGACGTGGGATCCCTCGACCGGCTCGTTCGGCCCGTGCAATCCGGGCCTCGCGCCGATGACCGATCCCGGCAACGGTCTCTACAACGTCGGCGCCGGCGAGCAGGTCGCCAACGTCTTCCAGCCGCGCTTTTCGTTTACGTACACGATCAACGCCGACACCGTGATCCGCGGATCGGCCGGCAAGTACGCGCGCGCTGAAGGCTCGTCGTACTACCAATACAACACGTATCAGCAAAACCTCGCATCGTTCATCGCGCAGTTCTATCCGTACGGCTATCACACGCCCGATCACGACATTTATCCGGATACGTCCGACAACTTCGACCTCTCGCTCGAGAAGCACGTGAGGGGCACGCAGCTCTCGTACAAGGTCACGCCGTTCTACCGCGACACGAGCAACGAGCTGCAGTTCCAGGCGATCAACCCGGTGGAGGGCACGCTCGCCGGCCTCAACGTCGGAACGCAGCGCTCGTACGGCGTCGAGCTCTCGTTGCAGTACGGCGACTTCAGCCGCAACGGGTTCTCGAGCCTCTTCTCGTACACGCACACCGAGAACCAGATCCGCTACAGCCCGATCAACGGCGTCAGCGTGATCGACGCGCTCAACCAGCAGATCGAGCTCTACAACTCCTACACCCACGCCTGCGCGAACGTGACGCGCGGCTCGGCAAACTGGGCGGCGTGCGGCAGCGGCGCCTATGCCGGCAACGCCGCCGCGACGCTGCTCAACTCGCAGTCCGGCACGCCGAATCAAGGGAAGCTGAAAATCCCCAACCCGTACTACGACGGCGCGCTGGAGCCGCTCTTCGACACCGGCGGCTGGTACACGCCCTACGACGTGATTCCCAGTCCGTTCAACGCGGCCAACGGCTACGAAGTGCCCGACGTCGCGTCGCTGATCCTCAACTACCGGCACAACCGCTGGGCGGTGACGCCGTCGTTCCATTTTGCGGACGGCTCCGACTACGGCTCGCCGCTGGTCTGGCCCGGCTACGTTCCGCAGTCGTGCTCGCGCGAGCCGGCGCGTACGCCGCTGACGCCGGGCGCGAGCTGTCCGGGCGGCGCCGCCGGCGCGATCTTCCTGCCCGATCCCTACAGCGCGCACTTCGATAACCTCGGCGCGTTCATGCAGCCGTCGGAGCTCTCGCTCAATTTGCAGACGAGCTACGAGTTGACGCCGCGGATGACGCTGACGATGCAGGCGGTCAACCTCTACAATCAATGCTTCCAGCGCGGCTACGCGTGGGACAATTCGGTGACGTGCGTCTACTCGAGTCTCCCGTCGAACATTCTAGCGCCGGCCGGCAACTTCATCAAGAATCCGCCGCAGCAGCTGCGCTATCCGTACGGAACGTTCTACAATATCACGGAGGTCGGCATCTCGTCGGTGAAGCAGCCGTTCGGATTCTTCGCCGACCTTAGCATCAAACTTTGAAGCGCGGCGCCTTCGTTCGCGGGGCGGGCGCGGCGCTCGGCGCGGCGGCCGCGCCGGACTTCGCGATTCGCGCCGCGTCGCGCGCGCTCGGGCGCGAGCGCATCGTCATCGTCGGCGGCGGCATCGCAGGTCTCGTGACCGCGATGCATCTGCGCGACGCCGGCATCGCCTCGACGATCTACGAGTCGTCGTCGCGCGTCGGCGGCCGGATGCACTCCGAGCGGCGCTATTGGGCCGCGGGGCAGCACACGGAGTGGTGCGGCGCGATGGTGGACTCGACGCACCTCAACATTCGCGGGCTCGCCAAGCGCTTCGGCCTCGGGCTGCTCGACACGCGCGCGGCGCGCCCGCCGCACGCGCGCGATACGTGCTACCTCGACGGCCGCTACTACGCGATGACCGACGCCGACCGCGACTTCGCGAAGATCTATCCGATCCTTCAGGCGCAGCTCGCCAAGGTGAACCCGACGACGACGTACGCCAACGCCACGCCCGAGGCGCGCCGCATCGACGCGACGAGCATGCGCGATTGGATCGTGCGCTACGTTCCCGGCGGCCTGGACTCGCAGCTCGGACGGCTGATCGCCGAGTCGTATCGCAATGAGTACGGCCGCGAGATCGAGGAACTCAGCGCGCTCAATCTCGTCATGCAGCTCGGCCAGCAACGCACGTGGGAGAAAGACCGCCACATGAACGTGCTCGGCTACTCCGACCAGCGCTACATCCTCGCCGACGGCAGCCAAGCGATCCCCGAGGCGATCGCGGCGCATCTCCCCGCGGGCACGATTCTCTTCGGCCGCCGGATGCTCTCGATCGAGCGCACCGCGCGCGGCGCCTACGAGCTGCGTTTCAATAACGCGGGCGCGATCGAGACGGTCCGTGCCGATCGCGTCGTCTTGGCGCTGCCGTTCATCGGTCTGCGCGGGCTCGACTACTCCGGCGCGGGCTTCGATTCGGCGAAGACGACCGCAATCGAGAGTCTCGGGTACGGCTATCACACGAAGCTCCACCTGCAGTTCGACCGCCGCGCGTGGATGCGGCCGGTGCATCCGTGGCCCGAGCCGACGAGCGGCCAGATCTGGACGACGCTGCGCGTTCAGAGCGCGCTCGACTTTTCGCTCGGCCAACGCGGCACGCAGGGGCTCATCGAGGTCTTCACCGCCGGCGGCGCCGCGATGGCCGACACGCCGCCGGTTCCATACGCGACGATCGGCGACTCCGAGGCGGTCGGGCGCCACGTACGCACGTTCTTCGAGCAGCTCGATCGCATCTGGCCCGGCGTCGCGCAGTATTGGAACGGCAAAGCGACGTTCGGAAACGCACAGGCCGATCCGAACATCCTCGCGAGTTACTCGTGCTGGCTCGTCGGGCAGTGCACGACGATCGCCGGCCACGAGGCGACGGTGCAAGGGCGCGTCCACTTCGCCGGCGAGCACACCTCGGTTGCGTACCAAGGTTTCATGGAAGGCGGCGCCGAGTCGGGTTACCGCGCGGCCGGCGAGATTCTCGCGGATTACGGGATAGGAACGAAGTCCCGAACGGGCTAGTGCACGTCATCGGCACGGCGGGACACGTCGACCATGGAAAGTCGGCGTTGATCACCGCACTCACGGGAACGAACCCCGACCGGTTGATCGAGGAGCGCGAGCGCGGCATGACGCTCGATCTCGGCTTCGCGCACCTGCGCTACGACGACGGCGTCGAAGCCGGCATCGTCGACGTTCCAGGGCACGAGCGCTTCCTTCACAACATGCTCGCCGGTGCGGCCGGGATGGAGCTGCTGCTGCTCGTCGTGGATGCAAACGAGGGCGCGATGCCGCAGACGATCGAGCACCTGCAGATCCTGCAGTTCCTCAACGTGCGCAAGATCGTCGTCGTCGTCAGTAAGATCGATCTGGTCGAACCCCCGCAGCGCGATGCCGCCCTCGAGCGAATCCGCGAGCAGCTGCAGGGGACGATCGCCGCAAACGCGCCGATGCTCGCCGTCTCGGCGCAGACCGGTGAGAATCTCGACGCGCTGCGCGAGCGGTTGCACGACGAACTGATCGCGATGCCGCCGCGCAACGCGAAGGCGCCGGTCTACCTGCCGATCGATCGCGTCTTCACGCTGCCCGGCCTCGGAACCGTCGTCACCGGCACGCTGATCCAAGGCAGCATCGAGAGCGGCGAGACGCTCGCGATCGAACCGGGCGGGCGGCGCGCGCACGTGCGCGGCATCGGCGTCTTCGACTCGACCGTGCCGCGCGTCGAGGCCGGCTCGCGCGTCGCGCTCAATCTCGCCGGTCTCGACCGCCGCGAGATCGAGCGAGGCGACGCGATCGCGGGCGCCGAGCTGACCGCGGCGCGCGACGTGCGCGTGCGTTTCGTGCCGCTGCAATGCGCGCAGCCGCTGCTGCGCCGCAAGACGCCGGTGCGCGCCTACATCGGCTCGGCCGAGATCCTGGGAACGCTCGTCGCCGACGACGACGCGCCACGCGGGCAGGAGATGCGCGCGCGCCTCCACTTGCGCGAACCGGCCGTTGCGTTCCCGGGCCTGCGCTTCGTCTTGCGGCGGCCGTCGCCGATGACGCTGCTCGGCGGCGGCTACGTCGAGGGCATCGAGCAGCCCGAAGACGCAGCCTCGCACGAATGCGCGGTGCTCGCGGTGCTCCGCGCGGCCAACGGTGCGGCCGTCGAGCCGGCGGCGATCGCGACCGCTGCGAACCTGCGCGAGGCCGAGACGCGCGAGGCGCTCGAGCGGCTCGTCGCGAGCGGCGACGCGCTCGCGATCGCGCGCCCGCATGCCTACGTTGACGGCGCCGCCGCGGCCGCGATGCTCGAGAACGCGCTCGCGCTGCTCGACGAGACGCACGGCAACGAGCCGTGGGCGATGGGAACGACCTCGATCGCGCTCTCGCGCGCGGCGGGAGTCGACGAAGCGCTGCTCGTGCGCGTGCTCGCGCGTTTCGTGGAAGAGGGGCGGCTGACCAATCGCGGCGGTTACTACGCAAAGCCGGAGTTCGCGCCCGCGTTCACCGGCGAGCAGCGCGCCTTCTTCGACCGCCTCGTGCCGGCCCCGAGCGAGCAGCCGCTGCTGCCGGTGACGTTCGCCGAGGCGGCCGCGGCGGTGAAAGCCGCGAAGATACCCGGCGCCGCGCGCGCCTTCGAGACGATGCTCGCTCGCGGCGCCTTCGTGCGGGTCGGGAGCGATCTCTACCGCGGCTCCCAGATCGCGCAAGTGCGCGAGCGCGTCGAGGCGCTGCTCCGCGAGCGCGGACGGATGACGGCCGCCGAGTTTCGCGATCTGCTCGGGACGTCTCGCAAGTACGCCGTCCCGCTCTTGGAATGGCTCGACGCGCGCGGCATCACGATCCGCGACGGCGACCTGCGCATGCTGCGCTCGACTAAAGGAGGTACTCCGGCATGACCCGCTTCTTCGTATTCGTTCTCTTCGGCGCGACGCTCGCGGCGTGCGGCGGCCCGCGCGCTGATTTCGTCCCGAGCGCGCCGGCCGCGCCGGTCGCGCCGCAGGCGGCGGCGCTCGGCGTGACGCCCGGCGACGTCGCGAGCGCACGCGCCGCGCGCGTTCTCTCCTATCACCTGATGCCGCTGCGCGGTCGCGGCGGCGATGCGATGCGCGGCGATCGCAAAGTCTACCCGGCCGATCTCGTGCGCAAGAAGGGGCCGATCATGAAATCGGCCGCGGCGTTCAACATCTACGTGAACTGCAAGGCCGGCAACGAAAGCTGCTGGGGCGATCCCGAGGGATTCCAGAAGAATCTCGCCGGCAGCCGCTTCGCCGCGCTGTTGAAGCAGTATACGGACTCGGATCCAAGCGGCTACACGTTCGGCGGATCGTTCTCGATCGCGTACAAGAGTTATACGAAGCTGCTCTATCAAAACGATCTGCTGACGATCGTCCACGCGGCGCTCGTCAAGAACGGGATGGCCGCCGGCTACACGACCATGTACCACGTCTTCCTGCCCGAGGGAACCGACACGTGCTTCGATCGCTCGCGCTCGTGCTACTCGCCCGACCATCCGCGAACGTTTAATTTCTGCGCCTACCACGAGAGCGTCTCGTTCCCGGACGTCAAGCAACACGTGATCGTCTCGATCGAGCCGTATCAGAAGATCTTGTTCTGCGCGTCGCGCGCCTCGTCGGGGGCGAGCGCGCTGACGAACTCGACCGCCTCGACGCTCGGCCACGAGACCTTCGAATCCATAACCGATCCCGGCCCGGCGTTCGCGTGGTTCAACTTCACGTTCTACTCCGAGGTCGCCGACCTGTGCGAGACATACCAATGGAAGATGAACGTCAACGGCACGGTCTACAGCCTGCAGCCGATGTACTCGAACAAGTACCACGCCTGCGCCGATGGACCGTGAGCTGACCGGCCGGATCTGCCGGCTGCGGCAGTATCGGAGCGACGATGCGGAGGCGGTGCGCGCGCTCGCCGACGACTACGCAGTCGCGCGCTGGATGACGCGCGCCTTCCCGCATCCGTACAGGCTCGAAGACGCGCGGGAGTGGATCGCGCTCTCGCTCAGCCGCGCGCGCGGCCCTCACTTTGCCGTCGAGGTGGATGGTGCTCTCGCGGGCGGCATCGGATTCCAGCCGCTCGCCGGCGAGCGCAGCGGCTGCGCGCTGTTCGGTTATTGGCTCGGGCGGAAGTATTGGGGCCGCGGCGTCGGCACCGACGCGGCGACGACGCTCGCGGACGCGGCGCTGGCCAGCGGCATCGTCTATCGGCTCGAGGCGACCGTCTTCGCCGAGAACGTCGCGTCGGCGCGGGTACTCGAAAAGAGCGGCTTCGGCTTCGAGGCGACGATGCGCGGCTACTATCTCGATCGCGACGATCGCGTCTGCGACGGGTTGCTCTACGCTCGCGTAGAAGAGCCTGCCTCACGATGAAGCCTCCCGATATCACCGCGGCTCAGTTCCTGACGCGCTTGGGCGTCGCGGCGCTGCTCGGCATCGCGATCGGCTTCGAGCGTCAGTGGCGCCAACGCTCGGCGGGACTGCATACGAGCAGCCTCGTCTCGATCGGCGCGGCCCTCTTCGCGCTGCTCGACGAGATGCTCAACGCCGGCGACACGAGCCGCATCGTCGCAGGCGTCGTCACCGGCGTCGGCTTCATCGCAGGCGGCGTGATCCTGCGCACCGGCGCGAATATTACCGGATTGAATACTGCGGCGACGATGTGGGCGACCGCCGCGGTCGGAGCGCTGGCTGGGTTCGGATTCTGGACCCAAGCAGCCGCCGGCGCGGTCGCCGTGATCGCGATGAACCTGCTCCTCCAGCCGCTCGCAAACGCGATCGACGCCCGTGCCGGGCGGCGCAACGCGAGCGAAGACGACGCGTAGAGGAACAAGCAACACAACCGGCCTGGGACGCCTCCCGGCAAAGAAGGACGTGACTGCTTTCCGGCGCATAACGCCGGACCTAACCCCCTCTCCTCTAACGAAATGGAGCTGAGTTTCAACTCATGAGAATTTCGAAACTCACGATGTATGCTGCGACCGTAGCCGCGGCAGCCGGCATGCTCGCCGGCTGTACGGGCAACGCTCTGCAGGCGACACCGTCGAATCCTGCGGCCGCTGCGGCGGTCCTCCAAAACGGTCACATGACGCTGACGGCCGTTCGCGGCGCGGTTCATACCGGCGTGCAGCGTCACGGCGACTGGGTCAGCCCCGGCAAAAAGAAGAAGGGCGAGCTCGTCTACATCGCCGACTACGGCGCGAGCGTCGTTGACTTCTTCGACTTCTCTGGCGGCCAGATCGGCTCGCAACAAGGCTCGATCTCGTCGGGCATCAGCGGACCCCAAGGTCTGTGCAGCGACAAGAAGGGCGACGTCTACGTCGCCAACACGAACGATCGGAACGTGCTCGAGTATAAGCACGGCAGCACGAGCCTGAAGAACACAATAACGGCCTCAACCGAGTACGTTGTGGGCTGTTCGGTCTCCAAGAAGGGCGATCTCGCGGTCACCGGCATCTGCGGCTACCCCAGCTGCGGCGAAGGTGCGCTTCTCGTCTATAAGAAGGCGAAGGGAACGCCGAAGACCTACACGTGCTCGAATCTCTATCGCTACTTCTTCCCGGCGTACGACAAGAAAGGCGACCTTCTCGTCGACGGTTCGAATGCATCGGGAGATTTCGCTCTCTGCGAACTGCCCGCGGGCGGCAGCACGCTCGAGAATATCAGCACGAGCTCGCCGGCGGAATTCCCGGGTGGCGTCTCGTTTGACGGCACGTACTTCGTGGTCGGCGACCAAGACGGTCACGACCTCATTCAGTACTCGATCAGCGGCACGACGGCCACCGAGCACGGTACCGTTTCGCTCACGGGCGCCAGCGATGTCGATCAGCAGACCGTCGCGGGCGGCTACGTGATCGGACCCGACGCGGGCAACGCGGCGGCCGAGATCTGGAACTACCCGGCCGGCGGCTCCATCGTCAACTCGAAGACGGGCTTCTCCGAGCCGGTCGGCTCGACCGTCAGCAAGTAACCTCGACTCACGTCCCCTCGGTAATGCGGGCTCGCTTCGGCGGGCCCGCACTTTTTTCGCCGCAAAGGCGGCGCCCGAACCACCGTGAAAAGTAGCGTGGATGCTCCCTACGATCGGCGCACTCGTCCTCACCGGCTTGACCTATCGCGAGATCGGCCCGGCGATCAGCGGCGGACGCATGCCGGCCGTCGTCGGGAGCAATCGCAACGCGAGCCTCTACTACGCGGGCGGCGCCGGAGGCGGCGTCTTCAAGAGCACCGACGGCGGCGTCTCGTGGACGCCGATCTTCGACCGCGAGGCCGTCGCGCCGATCGGCGCGATCGCGCTCGCGCCGCAGGACGACGACGACGTCTGGGTGGGAACGGGCGAGTCGAACCCGCGCAATACCGTCGAATCGGGCGGAGGCGTCTATCACTCGACCGACGGCGGTAGGCACTGGCAACGCGTGGACCTGGAAGCGTCCGCGCATATCTCGAGCATCAGCGTCGATCCGCGCGATCGCAACACGGTCGTCGTCGGAGTGCTCGGCAACCTCTCCGCCGACAGCACGACGCGCGGCGTCTACGTTACGCACGACCGCGGCGCGCACTGGACGCGCGCGCTCTACGCCGGAGCGTCGAGCGGCGTCTCGTCGCTCGCGCGCATGCCCGGGCGCCCGCAGACGCTCTTCGCCGGCGTCTGGCAGATTCGTCGCCTGCCGTGGCGGCTCGACAGCGGCGGACCGAAGGGCGGAGTCTATCGCTCGGACGACGGCGGCAACACCTGGCGCAAGCTCTCGGGCGACGGATTGCCCTCCGGAATCACCGGGCGGATCGGCGTCGCGGCGGGTTCGCGCGGTCGCGTCTACGCGCTGATCCAATCGCGCGAGGGCGACCTGTGGCGATCGGATAACGGCGGCGCGACGTGGCAGAAGATGCCGCACAGCCCGTTCCTCGGCGCGCGCCCGTTCTATTTTAGTTCCGTCTTCGTGGATCCGGCGAATCCCGATCGGCTCATCAACGTCGCGCTCATCCTCTCCATGAGCACCGACGGCGGACGCTCGTTCCATGCGATTTCGACCGGCACCGGTTGGGATTATCACGACGTATGGTGGTCGGCGGACGGCCGACGGATCGTCATCGGCAACGACGAGGGCGTCAGCCTCTCGGCCGACGGCGCCGCGAGTTTCTGGCAGCCCTACGATCTGCCGGTCGCGCAGCCGTATCACGTCGCCTTCGATCGCATCGTTCCGAACTACGACGTCTGCGTCGGTCTCCAGGACGACAACAGTTGGTGCGGCCCGTCGACGAGCGACAACGCGATCGGCGTGCTCAATCGCGACTGGTATCAGGTCGGGCCCGGCGACGGCATGTGGGCGCTGCCCGATCCGCGCGACACGAGTTACGTTTGGTCGACGTCGACCGATTCGGATACCGGCCAAGTCTTTCTCTTCAATGCGGCGACGAAGCAGATCTACGAGGTCTCGCCGGATGCCGAATCCGACGGCGAGTTGGGCGCGCACGCGCTGCGCTATCGCTTCAACTGGGATACGCCGATCGCGTTCACCAACGACGGCAAGGCGCTCGTCGGCGGGAACGTCGTCTTCGAGAGCGCCGATCGCGGCCAGACGTGGAGCATCGTCAGCCCGGACCTGACGCGCGACGATAAGAGCAAGCAGCGCGAGAGCGGCGGTCCGATCGCGAACGACGAATCCGGCGCCGAGATCTACGATACGATCCTCTACCTCGCGACGACGAAGCTCGACGGCGGCATCATGTGGGCGGCGACCGACGACGGCCTCGTGCAGTTGACGCGCGATCGCGGCACCCACTGGAGCAACGTCTCGCCGCCGGAAGCATTGGTGCCGCCGTGGGGGCGCGTCATGGGCCTCGACCCGAGCCCGTATGCGGCGGCGACGGCGTTTATCGCGGTCGAGCGCCATCTGCTCGGCGACGTTCGTCCCTACGTGCTGCGTACCGACGACTACGGCGCGCACTGGCGCTCGATCGCCGGCGATCTTCCTGCGAACGAGTTCGCGCGCACGATTCGCCAGGACCCGCGCAATCAGAACGTGCTCTACGTCGGAACCAATCGCGGCATCTGGGTGACCGTCGACGGCGGCACGCACTGGCAGTCGCTGCGCCTCAACGCGCCGGCGACGGCGATCTACGACCTCGAGATTCAACCCGATGCGAACGACCTCGTCGTCGCATCGCACGGGCGCGGCGTCTGGATCCTCGACGATCTGCGTCCGCTCCAGGAATCGTGGCGCATCCCGCAGTCGAGCGTCACGCTCTTCGCGCCGCGCGACGCGTATCGGATGTGGCGCTGGGCTCCGGTCAATACGTTTACCAATCCGGCGGTGCCGCCGCCTGAGTTCATCGGCCCCAACGCGCCCAACGGCGCGATCGTCACCTACTATCTGGCGCGCGCGGCGAAGAGCGCGACGCTCGAGTTCCTCGACGCGAAGGGAACCGTCGTGCGCAAACTCGCGGCGAAGGCCGTGCCGAAACAGGCCGGCATGAACCGCGCGTCGTGGGATCTTGCGGAGAACGGGCCGGTGAAGTGGACCGGCACCTACAAACTGAATCAAGGCCCCGAGACCGGCGCCGAAGTGATGCCGGGTTCGTACATCGCGCGCCTGACGGTTGACGGGATCGTGACGACCCAGCCGCTGACGGTGAAAGCCGATCCGCGCGATCCGTCGGTCGCGTCGTATCGCCAGCGCCACGACTTCCTCGAAGGTCTCTACGACGAGCTGAGCTCGATCGATACGATGCTCAACCAGATTGACGCGCGCCTGAAGAAAGCGACGCCGGAGCGGCGCGCGAGCCTCGTCGCGTTCGAGCACCGCCTGACCTACGATCCGAAGAACATCGAAGATCTCAGCGGGCCGGCGCAGATTCGCGAGCGGGTGATCGACCTGATCACGCGGATGGCGACGTCGTTCCAGGCGCCGACCGCGGCGCAGCTCGCGGCGGCCGCCGAGTATAAGACGGCGGTGGACCAGCTCGAGTCGGCCTACAAATCCCTCTGAACGTGGTAGCGAGATGAACGTCGAGAAGATGACCGAGCGCGTCGGCGACGGGCTCAATGCGGCCTACGCGCGCGCCCTGCACGAGCACAACACGCAGACGGCGCCGGAGCACATGCTCGCAGCGCTGCTCGAGCAGGAGCGCGGCATCGCGCCCGACATCCTCGCGGCGGCCGGCGTCGACCCGAAAGCCTTCGCGCGCCGCGTGGACGACGCGATCGGCGCGCTCCCGCGGCTGACCGGCAGCAACGCGGACACGGCGCAAGTGACGCTCTCGCCCGAGCTCGCGCGCATCATGACGACGGCGGAGAACGAGGCGAAGGCGCTGCAAGACGACTACACGTCGGTCGAGCACGTGCTGCTCGCGATGGCGCAGTCGCAGGGCGCGGTCGGCAGGCTCTTGCGCGAATCGGGCGCGACGAAAGACAAACTGCTGCAGGCGCTGCGCGAAGTGCGCGGCAACCAGCGCGTCACGACGAAGGATCCCGAGGGAACGTACAAGTCGCTCGAGCGCTACGGCCGCGACCTGACGCTCGAGGCCGAGCGCGGCAAGCTCGATCCGGTGATCGGCCGCGACGAAGAGATCCGCCGCATCGTCCAAGTGCTCTCGCGCCGCACGAAGAATAATCCGGTGCTCATCGGCGATCCGGGCGTCGGCAAGACGGCGATCGTCGAGGGGCTCGCGCAGCGCATCGTGCGCGGCGACGTCCCCGAAGGTTTGAAGAACAAGCGGATCGTCTCGCTCGACATGGGCGCGCTCATCGCCGGCGCGAAGTATCGCGGCGAGTTCGAGGAGCGCCTGAAAGCCGTGCTCAAAGACGTCGCCGCGTCCGAAGGGCAGATCGTCCTCTTCGTCGACGAGCTGCATACCGTCGTCGGCGCGGGCAAGGCCGAGGGCGCGATGGACGCCGGCAACCTGCTCAAACCGATGCTCGCGCGCGGCGAACTCCACCTCATCGGCGCGACGACGCTCGACGAGTACCGCAAGTACATCGAGAAGGACGCGGCGCTCGAGCGGCGCTTCGCACCGGTGATGATCGACCAGCCCAGCGTCGAGGATACGATCTCGATCCTGCGCGGCCTCAAAGAGAAGTACGAAGCGCACCACGGCGTGCGCATCAAGGACGCCGCGCTCGTGGCCGCGGCGACGATGAGCAGCCGCTACATCACCGATCGTTTCTTGCCCGACAAGGCGATCGATCTCGTGGACGAAGCGGCGGCGAAACTCCGTACCGAGATCGACTCGATGCCGCAAGAACTCGACGAGGTTTCGCGCCGCGTGCTGCAGTTGGAGATCGAGCGCGAGGCGCTGCGCAAGGAAGACGACAGCGCGAGCCGCCGCCGGCTCGAGCAGCTCGAGAAAGAGTTGGCCGAGCTGCGCGAGGACCAGACGAAGCTGCGCGTGCGCTGGGATAAGGAAAAGGCCGCGGCCGTCAAGCTGCGCACGATCCGCGACCAGATCGAACAGGCGAAGGTGCAGATCGAACAGGCGGAGCGCCAGTACGATCTCAATCGCGTCGCCGAACTG
>DATKMJ010000044.1 GCA_035541935.1 Candidatus Binatia bacterium
CGTCAATCAGCACAACGTCGGAAGTCACGTCGGGATGATTCACGGCGCGGTGCCCGTGACCCCGACCCGCGACAGCCTTGGTTTCGGCGGCAAATCGATCGGCGCTCCGGTGACGCTCTCGAAGTCCTTCGACTCGCCGCGTTTCGCGGCCGCCAATCACGCGCTCTCGGCGCGGATGCCCTTCGACGAACAGCAGAAGGCAGTCTCGCGAGCGATCGCCGGCAACACCGGACGTCAGAACGCGCCGGTGACGCACGGAAACGCAAACGCTCCGGGCGCCCGCGAAAACGCACCGGTCTCGCGAGCGAACGGTCCGACCGGATCGTGGCAGCGCTTCAATCAGGATCGGGGCAACTCGATCGCTTCGCACTCGCTCCAAGCGGGCGGGCGAGCGGAATCGGGTAACCTCCGCGCACCGTCGGATTCGTGGGGCCGGTTCTCGCAGAATCGCGGATCGCTCTCGGCTCCGGTCTCGGACCGCGGCTCCTACGCGCGCGGCGAACGATACTCCGGCGACGAATCGCGCAGTTCGTACCCCTCATATTCACGGCAATCGTACCCGTCGTACGCGCGCGACTCGTACGGCACGTACGGTTCGTACTCGCGGGGGTCGTATCCGACGTACTCGCGCGGATCGTACCCGACGTACTCACGCGGATCGTACCCGACGTACTCGCGCGGATCGTACCCGTCGTACCCGCACGGCGAGCTCTCCGCTCCGCATCCCTACGGTGGCGGCGGCAGCGGCGGCGTTCACGGCGGCGGTGGCGGCGGCGGACCGCGCGGCGGCGGAGGAGGCCGTCCTCCACACTCATAGAGCTGACGCTAGGGAACGAAAGGGCGGCGCCAAGGCGCCGCCCTTTCACTTGCAGAAGTGCGTAGCGAACACCCTTCCGTCGCTTCTGCAAGGAGACCGACTCGATGAACACGGTACGATTCGCCCTGAGCGCCGCCGCGCTCGCGCTGCTCGCCGGCTATCCGGCGCTGACGACGGCGCAGACGAACGTCGCGATGACGATGGCCGCGGGAGTGACGACGGCGCACCCCATCCAGGTCAACGCCTGCAACCCCGAGCGCAACGTTTCGTACAACTATGCCGGCTACACGCCCGGCTTCTACGGCCCGGGCATCTACGGTAGATATTGGGGCTGGCCGTCGGTCTACGGGCCGACGTACTATCAATATCCGGTCGAGAACGACCCCACGTTGGGCATCGATTACATGAACGTCACGCACGTCGTGATGAAGCAGATCGAGTTCGGATTGCTCGTGCGCGGCGCGCTCGTCGCCGAGGTCAAAGACGTCGGCACCTTCTCGCCGGGCGCCGAGATCAAGCACAAGTTCGGTCTCAATCCCAACGTCTTTCCGATCCAGACCAGCTACGCGAAATGCGTGCCGCTGAAGATCACGTTCGAGGACGGCTCCCATTGGAAGAACCCGCACCTGCCGGCGTATAAGGCCAGCATGTACGGAACGCCCCCGCACCAGTAGGACGTCGATGACGCAAGATCTTTCCGCAGTTCAGTCGGTCGACAACGTCTGGGAGATGGCGCAGCGGCAGCTCGACGAAGTCGGGCTGCTGATCGGGCTCAACGATTCGCTCCACGGCTACCTGCGCCACCCCAAACGCGTGCTCGAAGTCTCGGTTCCGGTGCGGATGGACGACGGGTCGTTCCGCATGTTTACCGGATATCGCGTCCAGCACAACCTCTCGCGCGGACCGGGCAAAGGCGGCATTCGCTACCATCCCGGCGTGACGCTCGACGAGGTCAAGGCGCTCGCGATGTGGATGACGTGGAAATGCGCGCTCGTCAACATTCCGTTCGGCGGCGCGAAGGGCGGCGTGATCTGCAACCCCAAGGAGATGTCGCTGCAGGAACTCGAGAACCTGACGCGCCGCTTCACGAGCGAGATCTCGATCATCATCGGCCCCGAGAAAGACATCCCCGCGCCCGACGTTTACACGACGCCGCAGATCATGGCGTGGATCATGGACACCTTCTCGATGGAGCACGGCTACTCGATTCCGGGCGTCGTCACCGGCAAGCCGGTCGCGATCGGCGGCTCGCTCGGCCGCGATAAGGCAACGGCCCGCGGCTGCATGTACGTCGTGAACGAGGCGATGGAGGCCCACGGAAAGACGGTCGAGGGGGCGCGCGTCTCGATCCAAGGTTTCGGCAACGCCGGCATGTACGCCGCGCAGCTGATGGCCGAGCACGGTTACACGATCGTCGCCGTCTCCGATTCGCACGGCGGCGTCGCGAACGAACGGGGTCTCGACGTGAAGGGGCTGATCGCGCACAAGTTCGAGACCGGCTCCGTCGTCGGCTTCACCGGCGGCGAGCGCGCCGACAATCGCGAGGTGCTCGAATTCGACTGCGACGTGCTCGTGCCGGCCGCCCTCGAAAAGGTCATCACGCGAGAGAACGCGCCGCGAATCAAGGCGAAGATCGTCGCCGAGGCGGCGAACGGTCCGACGATGCCCGATGCCGACGACATCCTCTACGAGCGCGGCATCATGGTCTTGCCGGACATCCTCGCCAACGCCGGCGGCGTGACGGTCTCCTACTTCGAGTGGGTGCAAGATCTCCAGGCGAACTTCTGGGAGGAGGACGAGATCAACGAGCGTCTCAAGCGCAAGATGACTCGCGCCTTCCGCGAGACGTACGAGCAGGCGAAGCGCCACGGAGTCTCGATGCGTAAAGGAGCATACTGCGTCGCGGTAGCGCGAGTCGCCGAGGCGACGAAGCTCCGCGGCCTCTACCCCTGACGCAACTCGGCTTCTTCGGCGCCGGACGCCGTACGCTCGTCGACGACGAGAGCGGCAAGATCGAGTATGCGCCTGGATTCGCGGACGCGGCGACCGCGCGCGAGTGGTTCGCCTCGCTGCGCGACGGAGTGGAGTGGCAGAGCGAGCGCAGGCGCATGTACGATCGCGACGTAGACGTGCCTCGCCTGGTCGCGCGCTATCGCCTCGACGATGCCTCGTTGCCTGCGGCGATCGCCGGTGCGGCGAGCCGCGCAACGGCGCTGACCGGCGCGCCGTTCAATAGCGCCGGACTGAACCTCTATCGCGACGGCCGCGACAGCGTCGCGCCGCACAACGATCGTCTCTACGAGATCGTCGTGGGCTATCCGATCGCGCTGATCTCGCTCGGAGCGACGCGCCTCATGACGGTTCGCAGCAAGGCCCCGTTCGTCGACGCGCAGGGCAAACTCCGGCGGCGCGTCTTCGATCTCGATCTCGAGGACGGCAGCCTGCTGCTGATGAGCTACGAGACGCAGCGCCGCTACGACCACGGGATCCCGAAGACGAGCGCCGCGGTGGGCGCGCGGATCAGCCTCGCGCTGCGCGTTCGTCCCTGATTCGCTGAGACCGGTTGGAAGGTTAGGTCGGCGCGGGCATCGGCGTCGGCGATGCGGACGGCTCCGGCGTCGGGCCGTAGATCGCCTCGCCGTCGGTGCAGATCAGCGCCGAATGGAGATCGAAGTCGACGAGTGGTTCGCCCTGCAGCGTCGTTGCCGTGCCGCGCACGGTGACGACCTCGCCGGCCGGCAGCGCGACGCGGTTGTAGAGCATGTCGGTTTGATGCGTGAGCGCCGCGATCGAACGGTCGGTCAGATTGTCGTCGAACCACTTGCAGGCGTCGACCCCGCCGCGCAGCCCGGCGAAGGAGTAGAGGATCGGCTGCGCGGGCGCCGCGCCCCCCGCGAGGGCAACGAGGGCGGCGAGAGCGGCGACGGAGATCGAAAGGCGCTTCATCGTTGCTTGATACTACGCGCCGACCCGCCGCCCTGTTTCGCGCGCGGCTTCGCTCAAGAGCCGGCGCACTTCGTCGTCGCTCGTTTGCTCGAAGTTGCGATAGTAGAGGCCGACGGCGTGAAACGGCTCGGGCGTTGCGAGGCAGACGACGCGATCCACGGCATCGCGCAGGTTCTTGCACGTGCGGGCCGCGGCGACGGGCACTGCGGCGACGATCGCCGCCGGATCTCGCAAACGCAGCGCGGCGGCGGCGGCGCGCATCGTCGCGCCGGTGGCGAGTCCGTCGTCCACGACGATGACCGTCTTGCCGGCAATATCGGGCTCCGGTTTGTTGCCGCGATACGCGACCTCGCGCCGCCTGAGTTCCTCGATCTCGCGCTTGATGACCGCGTCGATCGCGCGCTCGTCGATGCCGAGCGAGTCGATAAGATCGTCGTCCATGACGCAGGTGCCGTCGCTCGCGAGCGCGCCCATCGCCAACTCCTCGTGCCCGGGGACGCCGAGCTTGCGCACGACGTAGACGTCGAGCGGCGCGCGCAAGCGTCGTGCGATCTCGTATGCGATCGGAACGCCGCCGCGCGGCAGCGCGAGCACGATCACGTCGCCCCGGCGCGCGTACGCGTCGAGCGCGTCCGCCAGCCGTCGTCCTGCGTCGGAGCGATCGGCGAAGAGGTGCACGCTACTCCGGGATGCCGCCGTCGTGCTCGATGATCTTCTGCGTGAAGCCCGGCTGCGTCTGCTGCTCGCCGCAGGCGTCGGCCGGCGGCAGCGGCGCGGCTTGGAAGACGTTCGGCTTCTGTTTGAAGTCGAAGATGTCGGAGAGCGAGTTGGCGGTCGAGTCGGTCGTTCCGAGCGAACCGAGGTTGAACGTCTCCTCGATGAACTTGAGCAGGCTGCCGTAGTTGTACTCGGTGTGCGAGACGTTGTTCGGTTTCGCGTAGGGCGAGATGACCATCAGCGGGATGCGAAAGCCGAGGCTCGTGTAGGAGATCTGCGAGGGCGGCGCCGGGTCGTACCACCCGCCCCAGTCGTCCCAGAGGACGATGATCGCGGTGCTGTTCCAGAACTTGCTCGTTCCGACCGCGTTGACGACCTTCGTGACCCAGCGCGGACCGCCGTTGCAGCCGCTCGCCGGATGATCGGAGTCGAAAAGCGTCGGAATCACCCACGATACCGACGAGAGCTTCCCGGCCTTGAGGTCCGAGAAGATGTTCGTATTGGGAATGCTGATGTGCGGTTTCCAATCCGCGCCAAAACCGCTGCAATGGTCGGGCGGTGTAAATTTTGCACATCGGAATTTGGCGATCGCATCGAAGCCGTTCCAGACGGCGCCCGAGAAGTCAAAGTGCGGGGCCTGGTAGTTGTAGACGTAGTAAAGATACGAAACGTTCTTCGCGTCGAGCAGGTCGGCGATCGTGCCGTACTGCGTGAAGCACGGAAACGGTCCGTCGAAACTCTCTTTGCCGTCGGTGAAGAGCACCGGCGCCTGCGTTCCCGGCGGCGCATCGCATCCCCAGGGGGTCGTCGGCGGCTGGTCGGTGAGCGACTCCTTGGCGTTGAGCTGCACCGTTCCCGAGATCAGGAGCTGGTGCGCGATGAAGCTCGAGGCGGTATCGTTCATGTACATGTCGTCGGCGAGCGTGTACTGTTGCGCGAGCTTCCAATACGGAGCGGTCTCTTTGCGGTCGACGTACGCGTACGGGTAGTTCTTCGCGAGAGCGCCCTGGCCCGACTCGCCGAAGCGAATCAAATTGAAGCCATCGTTCTGACAGACGCCCGAAGCGTTTGCGTCGCACTCGGTGACGAACGCGTGGTGGCTATGATCGATGTCCGCGCCGAAGTACGGCCCGCTCCCCGTTGCGAGCTTAACGGAGTGCAGCGCGACCATGTGGCTTCCGGTGCACCACTTCTCTGCCTGACCCTCCGGCTTGCACGGGCCTTGCAGGGCGGAGTTCGCGCCCGGAAAGCCCGCAAAGATGTTGTTGAAGCTGCGGTTCTCTTGGAGGAGGATGACGACGTGCTTGATGGACGGGCCCATCGGCGGCGGCACCGGCGGCGTCGTGGTCGAGCTGCATCCGGCGACGGCGATCGCGCCGGCGATGGTCAGGGCGTGGATCGGCTTCATGCCAACGCCCTTCGACGCAGGAAAAGGCAAAGTCTTGTCGCAGTTGGCTCGCAACCTTAGAAAGGGAGGACACATGCGATTTTCAGCAATTGCGGCGGTGACTTTAGTTACCGCGCTATCCGCCTGTAACGGCGCAACCAACTCACTACCCGCAGGGTCCGCGGCTTCGCCCATCGGCCCGACTGCGGCGCACGGCGACCTCTGGCCACGTCCCGGCCCTGCGGTGCAGGTCTGCGGCGCGGTTCCTGCCGGCTTCGCGCGATGCCTCGCGTGGAGACGGACCGACATCTCCGGAAAGATCAGCAAGGACGCGACGCCGAGCGGCTACGGTCCCAGCAGTCTGCAGACGGCATATAACCTCACTGCATACAGTCAGAGTAACGGCAGCGGGCAGACGGTCGCCATCGTCGACGCCTACGACGATCCCAACGCCGCATCGGATCTCTCCACGTATCGCGCGCAGTACGGCCTCCCGGCCTGCACGACGGCGAACGGCTGCTTCTCGAAGCAGGCGTACACGACGACGACGAACGCCGGATGGGCCGAAGAAGAGTCGCTCGACGTGGACATGGTCTCGGCGATCTGTCCGAACTGCAAGATCATTCTCGTAGAGGCCTCGTCGGCGAGCACCGCCGCGCTGGCAACGGCCGAGACGTACGCAACGTCGCACGCAAACTACGTTAGCAACAGTTGGAGCGGCAACGAAGGCACGAAGACGTACGACGGCGATTTCAACGTCGCCGGAGTCGCGATCACCGCCGCAACCGGCGACAGCGGCTATAACCGCACCGCGCAATGGCCGGCGATTCTGCCGACCGTCATCGGCGTCGGCGGCACGACGCTGAGCGCCGTCAGCCCGCGCACCGAGACCGTCTGGTCCGGCGCCGGCAGCGGCTGCAGCAAGGTATACGCTCAGCCGAGCTTCCAGAGCGGCCTCTCGACGGGCTGCACGAAGCGCGCGGAAGCCGACGTCTCGGCGGTCGCGAATCCGAACACCGGCGTCGCGGTCTACGACTCGTTCCACGAGAGCGGATGGCTCGTCTTCGGCGGCACCTCGGTTGCGACGCCGATCACCGCGTCGGTCTTCGCGCTCGCGGGCAACACGAGCACGAACAACCCCGGTAACCTCTACTCGCATACGGCGAACCTCAACGACATCACGAGCGGCAGCAATGGAAGTTGCGGCGCGCCGCTCTGCAAAGCCGGCACCGGTTGGGACGGGCCGACCGGTCTTGGAACGCCCAACGGCATCGCGGCGTACTAACGCCGTCATCGCTACCGCGGCGATGGTGCTCTGCAGCACCATCCCGCGGCCGGCGACGGCGATTGACACGATTCCCTTCACCGACGTCAACGGCGGATTGATCGAGGTTCAGGCTTCGATCGACGGCGCGGCGCCCGCGCCGATGCTCGTCGACCTCGGCGCCGGCGTCGACGTGCTCTCGAGCGATCTCGGTCGGCGCTACGTGCTCGTCAACGGCAAGTACGTCAGCCTCAGGCTCACCGGCGAACGCGTCGATCTTCCGATCGGGAAGGTCTTAAGCTTTACGATGGGCGGCGTCGCGATCGATGCCCCGCACGTCGGCATCTGGAAGGGCCTCGACGGCACCGGCGTGCAAGGCTTGATCGCGGCGACGGCCTTCCGCAACATCACGACGACCTTCGATTTTCACAACCACAACGTCATCATCGAGGACGCACAGACGTTCCCCGAGCGCGCGCGCGCCTCGACGCGCCTGCCGCTCGTACTGCAGGACGATCTCGGCATATCGCTCGGCGTGTTCGCCCGCTTCGATTTCGGGAACGGCAAGACCGGGCTCTGCGAGATAGACACGGGAGCGCAGGGCATCACGATCGACAAGAGCCTCGCCGCTTCGCTCGGCGTGACCCTCGGCGCCGGCGATCGCGTGCAGGCGCACATTCCTTCGATTTCGATGGTCGGGGCTCCGCAGACGACGATCCGCGATCCCGCGGTTACCTTCGCCAACTTGATCTACGACTGCAACGTCGGCAACTCGTTCTGGGCGGGGCGCAGCTTCATGCTCGATCTTCCGAATCGCTGGATCTACGTTCCCCTCTCTTAAGCGCTCAACGCTAGAATCGTGAGGCTGTAGGGCGGGAGCGTGATCGGCACGGTCGCACCGACCGTGCCGAGGCTGCGGTGTGCCGGGCCGACCCAATGGTTCTCCTTCGACTTGTCGTACTGCGCTTTGCCGTACGTCGTGAGCGTCGCGGTGAAGCTCGTCCGCCCGGCGTGCTCGACATTCGCTTGTATGGCGATGCCTGAGAGGGTGTTGTTGAAGAGCGCGAACGCGTAGCCGCTGCCTTCCGCGAAACCGTACGCGCGAACGCGCTGTCCCAGCGACTTCGCGACGCTGACCTGGCGAACGAGCGAGCCCGCGGGCACGGCGTCCGACATTACCGCCATCACGCGGCCCGTCGGGAAGGGCGTGCCGCCCGGGATCTTCGGCGTGTTTGCGCAGTAGTCGTACGGGTCGGGAAGTCCGTCGGAGAAGAGCGCCTCGCTCCCGAAGTCTTGCCAGCCGTAGAGTTGCTTGGAGAAATCGCCGTTCTCGTCGCAACTGCCGTACGAGAGCCAGAACGTCGACATCGGCACGCCGGCGTCGAGGAGCGTCCCGAGCATCTGTCCGACGAAGAGGCCGTTGACGATCGAGACCGATTGCTTCCCCTCGTTGCCCGCGTCGTTGTTATACTCGCCGAGATAGATCGGCACGCTCTTCGCGACGCCTGCAGCGGTCATCTCGCGCCGCAGGCCTGCGAGATCGTGCGCGAAGTGACCGATCGCCGGACCGAGCAGAAACTTGTCGCTATCGTCGTTGTATTCGGGGTAGTAGTGAACCTCGACGAAGTCAAACGGCTGTGCCTTGCGGAGCACGACGTCGTTCCAGGCGTGGTCGTCGGGCAGATTCACGACGACGCCGAGTTGCGCGTTTGCATCGGCTTTCTTTACTGCCGGATAGTAGCCGGTGCGCACCGCGTCGGCGTAGGTATGAGGGTCGTGCGGCTGCGCGTGGAGATCGTATTCCCACGAGCCGTAGACCTCGTTGCCGACCGTCCAGAACCCGACGTGGTAACCCTTGCTTTTTGCATGCGCGACCCAGGCGCCGGCCTCGTTCGGATCTCCGCCGCCGTCGCAAGCGCGATTGCTGCCGTAGTTCAGCGTGATCGCGACGTCGCTTCCAACCGGGCCGGCAACCCGGCTCATGAAGTTGTCGAACGTCGAGCCCGGCGCGATATAGCCCATCTTGTCACAAAGGGTTCCGCCGTTCTCCCAGTGGTAAGCGTCGGACTCCGAGCCGCCGGGAAACCGGATGAGATGGATGCCGGCTTTTCGCAGCGACGGATTGACGAAGCTTTGTTGGAAGTCGTACCACGTGTCGAGCGACGCCCCGTAGACGTCACCCGAGACCGTCGGCCCCGACGAACTCGCGTCGAGCGAGACGACCGGCGCCGCGGGCGAGCCCGCTGCGAACGGCGCGCTCTGTGGCGGCTCGGGAATGCTGCGGCTGCCGGCGCAGCCGGCGAGCAGTGCGGCGAGCGATAGGAGAGGGAGTAGTGGTTGATTGCGCATCGCGGCCTCCTATGAAGGAGTATAGCCGATGCGATTGACGAACATACGTTCGTAATGCTAGAGTCGGTATCAATGAAGGGCTGGGAGCCGCGGTGAGCTGGCTTTCGCGATTGCGAACCTCGCTCGGCCGAGCGCGTGAGAGCTTCTCCGCGATCACCGGGCTCGGGCGGACCGACCGTCCGCTGACGCCAGAGTTCTGGGACGAACTCGAGGAGACGCTGATCCTCGCAGATTTCGGCGTTCCCGCGACCCAGAAGATTCTTACCGGCCTACAGACCGTCGCGAAGCAAGAAGAGTGGAAGACCGCCGATCAGCCGATCGCGCGTTTTCGCAAGGACGTCGAACGCTTTCTCACGCTTCCGAACGGCGAGTTGCGCCTCGACCGCAAGCCGGCCGCGATTCTCATTGTCGGCGTCAACGGGAGCGGCAAGACGACGACGATCGGGAAACTGGCGACGCGCTTACAGCGAGAGCGCAAGCGCGTCTTGCTCGTCGCCGCCGATACGTTTCGCGCCGCCGCCGCGGAGCAGCTCGCGGTCTGGGCCGAGCGCAGCGGAGCCTCGATCGTCCGCGGCGAGGAGGGCGCCGACCCGGCCTCGGTCGTTTTCGACGGCATGCAGGCCGCGAAGGCACGCGAGATGGACGTCGTCATCGTCGATACCGCCGGCCGTCTGCAGACCAAGACGAACCTCATGGAAGAGCTGAAGAAGATGCGGCGCGTGATCGAGCGCGAGCTCGGCGAGCCGCCGGCCGAGACGCTGCTCGTCGTGGACGGCACGAACGGGCAGAACGCGATCTCGCAGGCGAAGCTCTTTCACGCCGCGACCGAACTCACCGGGATCGTCATCACGAAACTCGATTCGACCGCGAAGGGTGGTGTGCTCGTTGCCATCGTGGACGAGCTCGAGGTGCCGATCAAGTTCGTCGGGCTCGGTGAGGCGCCCGACGACCTGCGCCCCTTCATCCCGACCGAGTTCATCGACGCCCTCTTCGAAGATAAATGCCAGACACTTGGCACTCCCGCGTGAGAGCGTGAGTTAGACAGCGAAGAAAGGAACCACCATGGCAGCAGACGACGAACGTCAACTCGCACTCAATAACGCGCTCGCGCAGATCGAGCGTCAGTTCGGTAAGGGCTCGATCATGCGGATGGGCGATTTTCAAGAGCGCATGGCGTTCGAAGTCGTCCCGAGCGGATCGATCGCCCTCGACTTAGCGCTCGGCGTCGGCGGCTTTCCGCGCGGCCGGATCGTCGAGATTTACGGCCCCGAGTCGAGCGGCAAGACGACGCTCGCGCTTCACGCGATCGCCGAGGCCCAGAAGACCGGCGGGACGGCGGCCTTCGTGGACGTCGAGCACGCCCTCGATCCGAATTACGCCGCCGCGCTCGGCGTCGATCTCGACAATCTGCTCGTCTCGCAGCCGGATACCGGCGAGCAGGCACTCGAGATTGCCGAGATGCTGACGCGCAGCAACGCCGTTGACGTCGTCGTCGTCGACTCGGTCGCCGCGCTCGTGACCCGCGCCGAGCTCGAAGGCGACATGGGCGATGCGCACGTCGGATTGCAGGCACGCTTGATGTCGCAGGCCCTTCGCAAGCTGACCGCTGCGATCTCCCGCAGCAAGACCGTCATGATCTTCATCAACCAGCTGCGCGAGAAGGTCGGCGTGATGTTCGGCAACCCTGAGACGACCTCGGGCGGCCGCGCGCTGAAGTTCTACGCCTCGGTCCGCCTCGACGTCCGCAAGCTCGAAACGATCAAGGTCGGCCAAGAGAGCGTCGGCACGCGCACCCGCGTCAAGGTCGTCAAGAACAAGGTCGCGCCGCCCTTCCGGCAAGCCGAGTTCGACATCACCTATGGCCACGGAATCTCGGCGATGGGTTCGATCCTCGACGTCGCGCTCGATCAGAACATCGTCGGCAAGAGCGGCTCGTGGTATACCTATGGCGAGCAGCGCATCGGCCAAGGGCGCGAGAACGCGAAGGCGTTCCTCGAGGAGCACACCGACCTCGCGTACGAGATCGAAGCGAAGATCCGCGAGGCGCTCGGCAAGACCGCTTCGACGAACGGAAAAGCACCGGCCGCCGTCGCCGACTAACCCCCCTGTCATCCTGAGCGGAGTCGAAGGGCTGAGCGATCTTGTCATCCTGAGCGGAGTCGAAGGACCGTGTGCCTTGTCATCCTGAGCGGAGTCGAAGGATGAGCGGAGTCGAAGGATGAGGGCGTACTCTGCGGCCCTCGCGTTTCTGGCGCGGCAGCGGTGCACCGAGGCGCGGCTCTGGCAGCACCTCGAACGCAAGGGCTTCGACGACGACGCCGCGCGTGAAGCCGTCGAGCGTTGCAAGCGCGACGGCTTTCTCGATGACCGCCTATACGCGCGGCTCTACGTCGAAGGCAAGCGCAAACCCGTCGGCAACGGCCGCCTCGTCGGCGAACTGGTCCGCAAAGGCATCGACGGCGATGCGGCCGCCGAAGCGGTCGCCGCGCTCGAAACCAACGAGGGCGAGCGCTGCACCGTTGCGTTCGAGCGGTTGTTGGAGAAAGCGCCGGCGATCAGCTATCCGTCCGCCGCGCGTCGCCTCGAACGCCAAGGCTTCCCCGCCTCGACAATCTACCGTATCCTGCGCGAACACGCCGCCCGCTTCGGCCCCCTCGCGAAGGTAGAGGTCCCACCCTAGAGCCGGGCCGGGCACTCGCTCCCGCATGCCGGCGCAGACGATCGTCGTCGCCGAAGACGACAAGGCGATTCGCGAGTTGCTCTCTCATCATCTCGAGCGCGAGGGCTTCGCGGTGGTCGGCGCGGCCGACGGCCACGCGGCACTGCGACGCGCGCGCGGCGCAGCCGATCTGCTGATTCTCGACGTCGCGCTTCCCGGCGTGGACGGTTACGACGTCGTGCGAACGCTGCGCCGTGAAGAGCGCACCCTGCCGATCGTGATGGTGACCGCGCGCACCGACGAGATCGACCGCGTTCTCGGCTTTGAGCTCGGCGCCGACGACTACATCTGCAAGCCGTTCTCGCCGCGCGAGGTCGTCGTGCGCATCAAGTCGATCCTGCGGCGCAGCGGACGCCCCGTGCCGACCCCGGGACCGGTTCTGCGCTTCGGGCGCCTCGAGATCGACGTCGGCGCGCGCGAAGCGCGCGTGGACGGCAAAGATTGTCGCTTGAAGCCGCGCGAGTTCGAGCTCTTGATGGAGCTCGCCGGCAACGCCGGCGTCGCGCTCTCGCGCGACTGGCTGCTCCAGCGCGTCTGGGGATTCGACTTCAGCGGCGACGAGCGCACGATCGACGTCCACGTCCACCGCCTGCGAGCGAAGATCGAGGAGCCATGGAAGCTCCCGCCGTTCCTGCGTACCGTCCATGGGTTTGGCTACAAGTTCGTGCGGGGCTGACCCCGCGCAGGAGCGTCGCCTTGCTCGCGCCCTGCTCGCGACCGTCGGGCACGAGTTGCGCACGCCCCTGACCTCGATTTGCGGCTACATCGAGACGCTGCTCGACGGCGACTTCGACCGCGCGACGACGCGCCGGTTCCTCGAGACGGCTCGTCGTGAGGCGCTGCGGCTGGGGCGCCTCGTCGAAGGAATGCTCGAGTTCTCGCTGCTCGATCTCAGCGGAGGCGACGCCGGTGCCGTCTGTAACGTCGCCGAGCAGATTCGCGCGACGATCGAACTGATGGCGCCGCTTGCCGCGGCGCGCCGCGTGACGATCCGCGCCCATCTGCCCTCGGACGCGCCGGCGCGCGTGGACGGCGACGCCTGCGTGCACGCGGTGGCGAATCTCGTCGAGAACGCGGTGAAGTACGGCAGCGAGCGGGGAACGGTCGACGTCTCGTGTCTCTGCGACGGCCGGTTCGTCGCGGTCGCGGTCGAGGACGACGGATGCGGCATCGCCCCCCACGCGCGCGAGAAGATCTTCATCATGGGCGTGCGCGGCGACGTGCCGGCAACGCAGGGCCGCGGCATCGGGCTCGCGGTCGTGAAGGCGATCGCCGAGCGCGCCGGCGGCGACGTTCGCGCCGAGCCGTCCGCCTTCGGCGGCGCTCGCTTCGTCCTGCGCTTCCCGGCGGGATAATCGGCCGCACCCGTCGTAGATAACCGCCCGTGGCTATGTCCCGGGTGCCGTTCGCACATGCGAGTGAAGCCGAACTCGCGCGACTCTTCGACTTCTATCGAATTGAGTGGCAGTACGAACCCCGGAGTTTTCCCATTGCGTGGAACGATCGCGGCCGGGCCGTCGAGTTTTTCACGCCCGATTTTTATCTCCCGGAGTACGATCTCTACATCGAGGTCACGGTAGCCAAGCCGGCGCGCAACACGCGTAAGAACCGCAAGGTTCGCTTGCTGCGCTCGCACCATCCCTGCGTCAACGTCAAGCTCTTCACGCGCCGCGACGTCGAACGGGTCTTCTCCCGCTCGATGAAGCGCGCATCATGATCGGGGAGCCGCTCTTCGACGCGCGGTCGATCGCCGACCGCGTCGCTGCTATCGGGGCAGCGATCTCGAACGACTACGCGGACCGGCTGCCGCTGATGGTCGGCCTGCTCGGCGCCGCAGCGACTTTCCTTGCAGACCTCGTGCGCGCCGTGACGATCCCCTGCCACGTTGATTTCATCTCGGTAAACCGCTACGGCGACGGCGACGGCATCGTCCTCGAGAAGGACGTCGCGATCCCGGTCGAGGGCCGCCACGTGATCCTCGTCGACGACACCGTCGACACCGGCTTGACCTTGCAGTACGTCGTCAAGCGCCTGCTCGAGCGCACGCCCGCTTCGCTGGCCGTTTGCACCCTGCTCGACCGTCCGCACAGGAGAATCGCGGACGTTGAAATTAAGTACAGGGCGTTCGAGGTCCCCGACGTATTCGTCGTGGGCTACGGCCTTGATTATCTAGGACGCTATAGGGAGCTGCCGGCTTTGTACGCACACGGGACCTGGCCCGCATAGATGAGGCGATACCTCCGCGCTAGCTTGCTCGTTGCGCTCGTGCTCTCGACGGCGGTCTCGCTGCTTCCGGCTCCCGCCTCGGCGCTCGAACTGCGTTCGATCGAACGCGCCGCCGCCGATTACCGCAGCCCGAACAGCCACCTCCAAGATATGTTCCGCGCCGCATTGCTCGACACAAGCCGGCTCGCGACGTACGCGCCCGACGGCACGGCCTACATCGTCACCGGCGACATCCCTGCGGAGTGGCTGCGCGATGCCAGCGCGCAGGCGCGGCCGTACCTCTTCTTTGCGAAGGACGATCCGGACGTCCGCGCGCTGCTGCGCGCGATCATCGCGCGCATGGTCAAGTATCTGCAGATCGATCCCTACGCGAACGCCTACACGCTCGACTACCGCGTCTTCGAGCAGAAGTTCGAGCTCGACTCGCTCGCCTATCCCACGACGCTCGCCTGGAGTTATTGGAAGACGACCGGCGACGCGTCGGTCTTCACCGGCGACTTCTCGCTGATGCTCGACGACGTGCTGGCGACGATGGAGCGCGAGCAGAACCATCCGCGCGACTCGCGCTACATCCATCACGAACTGCCGCAAGACGGGCATGGCAACCCGGTCGGCTACACCGGCATGATCTGGACCGGCTTCCGGCCATCGGACGACGCTTGCGAGTATAACTTCCTCATCCCGTCGGAGATGTTCGCGGTCGTGGCGCTCGGCGACATGGCCGACATCGAGCTCAACGTCTACCACAACATCGTCAAGGCGCGCGAGGCAAAGGCCCTGCGCGACGAAGTGCAGCGCGGGATTCAGACGTACGGTCTCGTCCTCGTGCCGAAATACGGCTACATCTACGCCTACGAGGTCGACGGGCTCGGCCACGCGATCCTTACCGACGACGCGAACATTCCCAGTCTGCTCGCCGCGCCGTACTTTGGCTACACGGCGCCCGGCGACCGCTACTACGAGAACACTCGGCGGTTCTTGCTCTCGCAGGACAACCCGTCGTTCTATCAGGGGCACGTGGCGCGGGGGATCGGCAGCTACCACACGCCCGACCATTGGGTTTGGCCGCTTGCGCTCATCATCGAAGGGCTGACCGCGCAGAGCAGCGCCGAGAAGCAAGACGTCCTCGGCCAACTTCTCGCCAGCGATCCCGGCGACCATCTGCTCCACGAGTCCTTCAACCCCGACAACCCGCAGCAGTACACGCGCCGCAGCTTCGGCTGGCCGAACGCGCTCTTCTCGGAGTTCGTCATGACGCAGTTCGAAGGCATCTCGCAGATCCCGATGGGCGACACCGGCGATCTCGAATTCAGCACCGAATAACCCTCCGTACTCATGGCTTCCAAAGCTGACGTAGTTCTCGGGCTGCAGTGGGGCGACGAGGGCAAGGGCCGCATCGTCGACCTTTATGCCGAGCAGTACGACGTCGTCGCGCGCTTCGGCGGCGGGGACAATGCCGGCCACTCGATCGTCGTCGGCGATCGCGAACTCGCGCTGCGCATCGTCCCGTCGGGCGCTCTCCATGCCGACGTCGAGCTGTTCGTCGGCGGCGGCGCCGTCGTCAATTTGCAGACGCTCGTCGAGGAGCTCGATGCGCTCGCGGCGATCGGCGTTGACACGACGCGCCTGAAAATCTCCGACCGCGCGCACGTCGTCTTCCCGCATCACATGGAGCGCGATGCTGCCGGCGAGCGCGAACGATCGGCGGCGATCGGGACGACCGGGCGCGGCATCGGGCCGGCCTACGTCGACCGCGTCGCGCGGACCGGCCTGCGCTTCGCCGATCTGCTGCGCGCCGGCACGCCGGACGTCGCGACCGCGAACGCGATGGAGCGCCTCGCGCCGCACGTCGTCGACGGCGTAGCGTTCATCCACGAAAAACTCGCGCAGAACAAGCGCGTGCTGCTCGAAGGCGCACAAGGCACGCTGCTCGACGTCGGCTACGGTACCTATCCGTACGTCACGAGCTCGCATACGATCGCGGGCGGCGCCTGCACGGGCCTCGGCATCGGGCCGTCGGCGATCGGACGCGTCATCGGCGTGCTCAAGGCCTACTCGACGCGCGTCGGCGCCGGGCCGTTGCCGTCGGAGCTGCACGACGAGCGCGGCGCGCGCCTGCGCGATCAAGGCGGCGAGTACGGCACCGTCACCGGACGACCGCGCCGCTGCGGCTGGCTCGACGCCGTCGCCGCGCGCTATGCGGTCGCGCTCAACGGCCTGACGAGCGCCGTGATCACAAAGCTCGACGTGCTCTCTGGATTCGAGCGCGTCGAGATCGTTACCGGATATCGCCTGAACGGAAAGGCCGTCGCCTTCGGCCATGCCGGGGAGCCCGGACTCGAGATCGAGACCGAGGAGCATGAAGGCTGGAGCGAGCCGATCGGCGACTGCCGGCGCATCGCCGGCCTGCCGGCGGCGGCGCGCAGCTACGTGACGCGCATCGGCGAACTGCTCGGCGTCCCCGTCGAGCTCGTCTCGGTCGGACGCGAACGCACGCAGTTGGCGCGCTGAACCCGGCGCCCGGGAGTTCACTCCTGTATGGCGCGCGGATTTCGCTCCGCTCTCTTGCCGCTGCTCGAGCGGCGCAAGCGTATCGAGGATGAGAGGCGCCGCGATCTCGCGCTCTGCCGCCGCGCCCTCGACGAATCCGATCGGTCTCTCGAAGGCTTGAACGCCGAGCGCGTTCGATGCTCGCACGCCGCCGATCTGCGGCTACGCGACGCCTACCTCTGCCGGCTCGATGCGGAAGAAGCGTCGCTGCGCGGCCGCCGGCGCGAGCTTCACGCGGCGTGGGAGGGCGCTCGAGACGCCCTCGTTGCCGCGAACCGCGAGCATCGCGTCGTCGAAAAGCTGCACGAGCGCCGGCTCCGCGCATTCCAGATCGAAGCGGCCCGGCGCGAAGAGGCCGAGCTCGACGATGCCGACGCCCGACGGCGCGAGCGTGCCCTGCGCGAAAGAGTCGCGTACGCTGCGGCCGAAGGAGCGGCTCGGTGATCACGCTGACGCGACTCAACGGCCAGCCGCTGATGCTCAACTGCGATCTGATCGAATCGGTCGAGAGCAACGGCGAGACGATCGTAACGCTGACGACCGGTAACGCCGTCGTCGTTCGCGAGCGGCTCGACGAGATCGAGGCGAGGGTCGTCGCGTACAAGCGCAAGATTCAATGCCCCTGACGTTCTGGGCCGGTTACGTCGGGAAACTTGCGATCGCCGGGCTCGTTCTTTGCGCGCTCTACCTGCTCGCGCGCCGGGTGCGAGCGATGCCCCTCTTTCGCGCGCCGGGGCGGCGCGTCGAGCTGATCGAGTCGGCCGCGCTATCGCCGCACGCCGCGCTGCACGTCGTGCGCGCGGATGCTCGTTGTTATCTGATCGGGACCGGCGGAGCGACGATGCTCGCCGAGATGCGGGGCGCGGAGCTAGACGTTAAAGTATCGGAACTGGCCGATCTTGTTCCCGGCGCTCTCCACGAAGTAGATCTGGCTATCCAAGCCCAGCGTTAGGGTCGTCGGCTCCGAGTTCGCGGTCGGAATCCGATAGAACGCGACCTTGTGCGTCTTGAAGAAAAACTGCCCCATCTTGTTCTTCATCGTATCGGTGAAGTAGAAGTTGCCGTCGATGCCCTGCACGAGCGCGTCGGGCGTCACCGCGCCCGTGAGCGGGTACTCCGCGGTGATGACGCCGGTCGTCGCGATGCGGCCGATCTTCAAGCCCTTCTTCTCGGTGAACCAGAGCGCGTTATCGGTTGCCGTCGCGATGCCGGCGGGTTCCGAGTCGGCGGTCGGTATCTGATACTCGCGCAGCGGATAGCCGCTGACCGGAAGACGGCCGATGCTGTTCGTTCCAGGTTCGGTGAACCAGAGCGCCCCGTCGGGCCCATTCGTGATGGCGTCCGGCTGCGCGTTGCCGGTAAGTTTATACTGCGTGAAGCGCACGTGCGGCTTCACGTGAAGCTGCTGGACGCGCCAGATCGAGTTCGTGCCGATGTCGGCGACCCACATTGCACCGTCGGAACCGAGCGCGATCGCCGCGGGTTTTGCCGCCGGGTCGGGGAGCGTGTACTCCGTATACGGCGGACCGGTGACCGTGATCTGCGCGACCTTCCCGATGTTCGTCTCGGTGAACCAGACGTTGAGATTCGGTCCGGGGCCCGAAGCGATGCCGTTCGGCCCGGCCTTTTTCGACGGCGTCACGCTCTCGGAAATTTTGCCGCCGGTATTGAGCTGCGCCATCTTGCTCGCGCGGAACTCCGTCACCCAGATATTGCCGTCTGCACCGAGTGCGATGCCGACCGGATCGCTCGATGCAGTTGGAATGGGATACTGACTCGTCACCGTCGGGGGCAGCGTGGGAGCGGGGGTCGGGGTTCCGCTGCTGATCGGGGTCCCGGCGCCGCATGCGGCCAAGAGCCCTGCGGCAAGAAATGCGAGCGCAAAGCGCACCGTAGCCAACACAGCGACGGTATATTGGCAGGCTGCCTTCGCATTCCCGCACCGCGGCGGGACGACTAATCCTAAATAATTAGTTGACAAGCCCCGCCTGAGGGCGTATGCTGCAACTAAATCGTTAGTAGAAGCCAAGGAGGCACCACGAGCCATGACCCGCAGCACCGATAGCACCAGCGCAGAGCGGCCGACCACCGCCCGGACGCGCGTACGCATCCCAGATGCTCTCGTGCCGGCCCGTCTCTTCCCGGGCTGGGGCCCGGGTCTGATGGGGCGCTGACGATGGCTCGACGACGTTCCGCGACGCTGACCGAGGCCGAACTCCGCCTCATGGAAGTGCTCTGGGGGAAGGGCCGGGCGACGGTCGCCGACGTGACCGCTGCGCTACCTCCGCCGCCGCTCGCGTACAACAGCGTGCTCACGACGATGCGGATTCTCGAACGAAAAGGGTACGTCGCGCACGAGGAGGCGGGGCGGGCGTTCGTCTATCGCCCGCTGCTCGAACGCGAAGAGGCGGCCGGGCACGCCGTCGGACACGTCCTTTCACGCTTCTTTGACAACAGCGCGGGCACGCTTGCGCTACGCTTGATCGAAAACGAGCGCCCGTCGGAGACGGAGCTCGCTCGCCTCAAAGCCTTGATAGAAGAGTACGAGGAGAACGCGAAGTGATCGCCTGGCAGCAAGAATTCATCACCATCGCGAGCGCGCTGGCAGCGATCGCCATCAACGCCCTCTGGCAGGACGCGCTGCTGGTGCTCTGCGTCTGGCTGCTCCTCAAAGCGTGGCCGCGCGTCAATGCGGCGACGCGGTACACGGTGTGGAGCGCGACGCTCGTTGCGGCCTTCATCGTGCCGGTCGCGACCACGCTCGCCTTCTTCGCACCCTCGCGGACGATCGTAACGACGGCCGCGCAGCGCTCGAATCCGCAGTCGCACGAAACCATGGTTTCCGGGGTGAAGGCGGCAACGGCGGCGCGCGCGACCGAGCGGGCGCCGGTGCCCGCCGCAACGCAAGCGGCGATCGCGCTGCCGCAGCGGCTTCGCCTGCAGTTGCCCATACCGCTCGCCATCGGCATCTTCGTGGCGTGGGTGATCCTCGCCACGTACGCGCTCGTCCGTCTCGCGATCGGCCTCGTGCGCTTGGAACAGCTCAAGCGCGACGCGCTGCCGCTTCCGGTCGAGTATCGCGACGCGATGCCGCAGTGGCTTAGCGCGAACAAAGGCGCTCGCGACGTGCGGCTCTGCGTGAGCGACGAGACCGACGTCCCGGTCGCGGTGGGGCTCTTCGATGCGATGATTCTCGTCCCGCGCTCGCTATTGGATCGTCTCTCCCATCCGGAAGTAGATCAGATCTGCCTGCACGAGCTGGCACACCTGCGCCGCGCCGACGACTGGACGAACGGCATGCAGCGCCTGATCAACGCGCTGCTCGGTTGGAATCCCGCCGCGATCTTCGCCGGCCAGCAGCTCGACCTCGAGCGCGAAGTGGCCTGCGACGACTGGGTGGTCTCGTTCGTACACACGATTCGCCCGTACGCTCTCTGCTTGACGAAGATGGCCGAGACCGCGACGTGGCCCCGGCAGGCGATTCCGGCACCCGGCGTCTTTGCGACGCGCAAGCACATCTCGCTCCGCATCGAGCGTCTGCTCGGCGCCGGACGCAACATGGCGACGAATCTCTCGATCGCACCGACCGCGGCTGCGATCGCGGTCGTCGGCGCGCTCGCGCTCGCGTTCTCGCTCGTGGCGCCCTCGGTCGCCGCCTCACCCGTCGTAGCGGCGGTACCGGCAGTTCCCTCCGTGCCTACCGTAACGGCGAAGCCCGTGCCTGCAAAACCCGCGCCCGCGCAGCCTGCCGACGTCCAGCCGGCAGTCGTGAAGCCGGACCTGCCGCTCCACATCGCCGTTGCGATACCCGCGACGAAGCTCGGCGTCACGCTGCCGCGCATCGACACGTCGAAGATGCTCGCCCAGACGATGTCGTCCGACGGGCGTAGCTGCTCTGGATGCAACTTCGCCGGCGTCGACTGGTCGGGACGTGACAAGCACGGCGTCAGCTACCTCGGTGTGGATCTCAGCGGCGCGAAGCTGATCGGCACGAACTTCTCAGATGGGAACTTCAGCGGCGTCGATTTCAGCAAAGCCGATCTGCACAACGCCTCATTCCGCGGAGCGCACCTCGTCGGCTGCGACTTCTCGGGAGCCAATCTTTCCGGCGTAGACTTCACCGGGGCGCGCCTCTCCGGCTGCCAGTTCACCGGCGCGCGGCTGACCGCGGCGTCGCTGCGGGACGTACTCAATAGCTGCAGCGGTTGCGACTTCACCCACGCGAACTTGAGCGGGGCCGACCTCTCGAACGTCCGCGCAAACGGCGACGACTTCACCGGAGCCGATCTGCGCGGTGCTAATTTCTCCGGCGCGCAGCTCACCGGGATGGACTTTACAAAAGCGCGGATGGACGGCGCGAACTTCTCCGGCGCAACCTTGAGCGGCTGCGACCTCAGCGGCGTCGATCTCACGCGCGTCGATCTTAGTAAAGCAAAACTCATCGGCATGGACCTCACGAAGCCGTAACTTCACTCTAGCGAGCGCCCCTTACAACGCCTCGCCGTCGAGAGGCCTGGTTTCGTGCGTCCTCGAGGCGGCCCAACACGGAGGAAATTGAGAGATGACAGCCTTGGTACCGCTCCTGTTCGCGCTCGCGACGGTCGCCGGCGCCGGGCCCGGTCTGCCCGGAACGTGCATCGGCTGCGACTTCGCGGGACGCGACCTGCACGGCGCAAACCTGCGCGGCGTGCTCGCCGGCGACGCGTTGCGGCAAGCGAGCCGTTCGAACCTCGCGGGCGCGCTGCTGTAAATGCTTGGACGGCTCGCCGCCGGCGCCGTTGCCGTCGCATTCGCCGCGACGACCGCGTGCGCGCTCGCCTATCCGACGATCGCGGTGCCGCAGTCGGCGGATCCGCCGCTCGATCCGGGTGCGCCGCTCTCGGACTGGGCGCAGGCATCGAATTTCGACCTGACCTGGAACGCGGTGAAGTCGCGGCCGGCCAGCGAAGAGACGAAGGCGTGGATCTCGACCGACGGCCGTTCGCTCTACGTGCGGTTCGACGCAAAACAGAGCGAGTCGATTGCCGCCGCGCAGCACACCAACGACGTCGGCCAGGGCAGCGACGACGAAGTCTGGATCGACCTCTGGCCGAACGGCATCAGCGGCTACTTCTATCAATTCTTTGCGACGCCGAACGGCACGCATTACCAATATTCGTCCGAGAACACGGCGTACTCGCCGAACTGGGAATCGCAGGGCGCCGTCCACGCCGGCGGTTATACCGTGACGATGCGTATTCCGTTCGACGTGCTGCGCAACGCGCGCGGCGGCACGTGGAAGGCCCAGTTCGTGCGCTACGTGCGCGCGACCGGCGAACAGCAGGTCTGGTCGTACGATCGCGTGCAGATGCAGCCGGATTCCTACGGCAACTCCGATTATGCGCACGCGGGCTCGATCGCGGTGCCGCAGCTCAGCGTCGGCTCGGCCCGGCCGAAGCCGCGCGCCGCGATGTACGCGCTCGGCGAGGCGGCGAGCAAATCGATCGGCGGCTCGACCTCGCGCGTTGGCGCCGATCTGTCGATCCCGATCACGCCGACGGCTTCGTTCTACTCGACGTTCCATCCCGATTACTCCAACGTCGAGCTCGACCAGCAGACGATCGCGCCGACGGTCTACCAGCGCTACTACAGCGAGGTGCGGCCGTTCTTCACGCAGGCCGCGAACTTCTACAATCAGTTCAACTGTAACGTCTGCCAGAACATCCAATCGCTCTACACGCCGGCGATTCCGACGCCCGCCGAGGGCTACGCGGTCGAGGGGAAAGAGGGACCACTCGGGTTTGCGACGTTCGACTCGATCGGCGACAATCGAAACGATCTGGCGAGCGCGCTCGACTTCACCTCGTCGGATACCCGGCTATTTACGAACTTCCAGCGCGTCTCGGTGAATATGCCCGGCCTAAACGACAACACGATCGAGGGCGGCATGGGCTACTCCGACCTCAAGCACCTCAGTCTCTACGCGAACTACGGCAGCGATACGGGCACGAACGTGCTCGTTCCGAATCAGGGACAGTACTACGAAGGCGGCGGCGGCTGGGCGAACCAGACGTTCGGCTTCTTCGGCGCGATGCGAAAGATCGGCGAGTATTACGACCCCGTCGACGGCTTCATCTCGCACCCCGGCATCGCCGGGTACGCGCTCTACTCCGCGAAGATCTGGGACTTCAGCGGCAACGACAAGCTCGCGGCGGTCGGCATCGCCGGAATGCTCGACCGCTATGAGGGCCCGACGCAGGGCCAGGCCCAGAGCGACAACTCGCTGATGCTCGACGTGCTGACGAAGAGCGCGCTCGATTTCCAGGTCTTCACCGGCTCGAACTACTGGCGCTTCGGCGACGTGTTGACGCCGGTCTCGCAGAACGGCGGCTTCGCCTTCACGTACGACAGCGGGTTGCAGACGAATAATCCGGGGCAGTTCCCATACCACGGGCCGTCGTCGTGGCCGACCTCGATCTCGTATAACGAGGGGCACTACGGCACCGGCCGGCTCGATACGTGGTTCCGCAGCACGACGATCCGCGTCGGCAACCACGGGGCGCTGACGCTTGCGCTCGACGATACCGCGCAGTGGCTTCCATCGCCGGGCCCGGACAACATCCAGTGGTTCGAGAGCCTTAGTTACGCGTATCAGATCGGCAGCAACTCATCGTTTGCGATCGGGCTGCGGCGCGTCGTCGGAACGCCGCCGCTCCCAAACGGCGGCGGCGATTGCATCGGCACCTGCTCGAACGTCTCGGTTGCCTACCACCTGCGGCTGCGCACGAGCGAGGTCTATCTGGCCTACGGCAACCCCAACGCGCTGACGACGGTGCCGCAGGCGATCTTCAAGATCATCTTCTATGCGGGCGCCGCGAAGGGGACGTAGAATATGGCGGCATGCGTCTTTTGATCATAGCGGCTCTCGCGTTCGCCCTCGCGCCCCTCGCCGTCGCGGCGGCGCCGGTGGAGCCCGAAGACCTTTTTAAGCTGACGTTCCTGAGCAACGCCTCGATCTCGCCGGACGGCGCGCACGTGCTCGTCGTCGCCTCGCGGATGAACGGTCCGAAGGACACCTACGACCGAACGATCGAGCTCGTGGACGTCTCGAGCGGACGTCTCACGCACGACGTTACGGGCCGCATCGGCGACGGCGATTACGCGTGGATGCCCGACGGGCGCAGCTTCGTCTTCGTGCGGACCGTCGAGAAGCAGAAACCGCAGCTCTACCGCTACACGCTCGCGAACGGCGCCATCGTTCAACTGACGCACGTCAAGCAGGGCGTCTCGAGCCCGGTCGTCGACCATGCCGGCGATCGCATCGCGCTGACCGTGACCGACGTCGACCCCGCGCCGAACGCGCTCATAGACTTCAAGAAGGCCGGTTTCACGCCGAAGGACTCGCAGAAGAAGAGCGACATCCAGCAGATCGACGAACTCTTCTTCGAGACGAACGGCCAGGGTTACACCTATCGCGATCATCAGCACATCTGGACGATCGCCGCCGATGGATCGAACGCAAAGCAACTAACGTCGGGCCAGTACTCCGAAGGGTTCGACGCGTGGTCGCCCGACGACTCGACGATCCTCTTCGATTCGCTGCGCTTCGAGTCGGTCGACAGCGGCACGAACGACGTCTATACGATGCCGTCGTCGGGAGGCGCGATGCAGAAAGTCGCTTCGCCGCTGCCCGCGAACTTCGGTTTCTTCATCGGCGCCGACGGTAAGCGGGTCTTCTATTTGAGCGGCGACGTGCGCGATTCGGCCGAGCAGCCCGGGCTCGTCTCGGCGAACCTCGACGGCTCCGACCGGCGGGTCGTCGTCGCGCGCGACACGGTCGGCTGGGGCGACTCGCTGCTCGCCGACATGAAAGAGGGCGGCGGGCTCTGCGGGGCGCCGCTTCCCGACGGAAAACGCGCGCTGCTCAACGTCGACGGGCCCGGCTACTCGAATTTGCGAACGATCGACTTAACCAGCGGCGTTCTGAGCGACGCGACACCGCCGCAGGGCGAAGCCTGGTCGTGCACGGTTTCGCACGACGGACGCACGGTTGCGTATCTCTACAGCGATTTCACGCATCCGGCCGACGTCTTCGTCGCACGTCTCGACGGCGGCCAGCCCCGCCGGCTGACGAACGTCAACGCGGCCTATCTCGCGTCGGTGACGCTCTCGCAGCCGCAGGAGTTCAGCGTCAAGGATCCCGCCGGCTTCACCGTGCAGGCGTGGTTCATGCCCGCGACGACGCCCGGCGCGAAACATCCGACGCTGCTCGATATCCACGGCGGACCCGAGACGCAATTCGGCGACACGTTCTTCCAGGAGTTTCAACTCTATGCGGCCCGCGGTTACAACGTCGTCTTCTCCGATCCGGCCGGCAGCACGGGCCACGGTTACGCGTTTGAGGAGTCGCTCGAGCGGAACTACGGCGACGCGATGTTCCAGGACGTGCAGGCGGTGATGGACGCCGCCGTGCAGCGTCCCGACGTGGATGCGTCGCGGCTCGGCGTTCTCGGCGGATCGTACGGCGGCTATGCGACGCTCTGGGTGATCTCGCACACGAATCGCTACAAGGTCGCCGTGGCGGAGCGCGCGGTCAGCAACGTGCAGAGCGAGAACCTCGCCGCGGATTTCGCCGGAAAGAACGGCTTGGGCGGCGGCTATTACACGTGGGGACCGCCGTGGGATCCGGCGAGCACCGATTACGCGAAGTTCTCGCCGCTTACGTACGTCGCAGGCATCCACACGCCGGTGATGATCCTCCATGCCGACGAGGACACGCGTGCGCCGATCGACCAGACGCTGCAGGAGTTCACGTCGCTGAAGATCCTCGGCCAGACGGTCGAGTACGTGGCCGTCCCGAACGAAAACCACGACCTCTCGCGCACCGGGGCGCCGATCCATCGAACCGAGCGCTTGCATCTGATCCTGGACTGGCTGCAGCACTACATCTAACCTCGCGGCGGTCACAGGCAGGTCCGGTGCGACGCTCTTGCGGTAAGAAGCTAAAATGCGGCGTGTAATCGGTGCGCTGACGATGATGCTCGCGGTGGGGGCGGCGCCCACACCGCCGCCGCAGATTTACCGCGTCGTCGCCCGGCCGCTCTGCAGCCGCCTGCACGAAAGCATCGCTCCCGCGATCGGGATGATGCTCCAGAACGACACGACGATCAAGAAGAGCCCTCCGCTCTTCAAGCAGTACAATATGGCCGCGCTCTATGGGAACGATCCCGCGGCGGGGTCGCACAACGATCCGATCACGGCCGATCCGGGCGGCGGTCCGCTGAATCCCGCGCAGAACATGGCGTTGCAGGGAATGGAGAGCCTGATCCGGCCGATCGCCAACAACATCATCGCGATCCAGACGATGCTCGACTCGCCGCAACTGACGAACGCCACGGGCCGGCCAGAGGACGACCAGCGCCTGCAAGAGATTCGGGCCAAGCTGCTCAAGGCGCTGGCGGCGCAGAACGCATCGCTCGATATCATCAGCGGCTTCGTCGACACGCAGCAGATGGCCGACCTGCAGCACTCCGGAGAGGGCTACATTAACTCGATGGCCCAGCCCGACGTCAGCGGCGCGCGCGCCACGCCGCCGCCGAACCCGCTCGAGACCGATCCGAACTACGCCGGGCTTGCGCCCAATCCGTACAGCATCGATTTGGCGACGATCCCCGGATTGACGCTCGGATATAATCCCGTTACCCGTCTGATCGACGCGCTTCATTGGACGATCGATCAGACGGCCGCTCGCGAGAACGAGGCTGCGACCGCGGTCATGTCGAGCGCCGCGCTATGCAACGATCAGCCGTCGCCGGCGCCCTCGCCGTAGCGGCCGGCGCCGCAGGCCCCGCCGCATTGCTGCCGTAAAGCCTCCAGCGTGCACGACGTAAATGAGGCGCTGAGGCTTCCGTCACCCGCGCCGCGCCCGCAAGCGCTCGCTTTTGACGGTGAAAAACTCTGGATGGGATCGATCGAGACCGATCGTCTCTACGCGATCAACCCACGGCAATGGACGGTGATCGAAGAGGAGAAGGTGCCGGGCATACCGTGGGGCATGACGGTCGTCGGCGACGAACTGCGCGTCGTCTGCGGCGTCGGCGAAGATGACGACCGCGTGATCAAACGCTTCGTTCCGGGCCACGGCTTCAAGACGAGCGGCACGATCGAGTGCCCCGACAAGACCGGCTCGCAGCTCAGCTACGACGGGACGTATCTCTATCTTAGCCAGTGGTACAATCGCCGGATTCTCGGCCTCGACGAGCTTGGCGAGATCGTACGAGAGATCTCGGTGCCGCACCAAATCTGCGGACAATGCTTCGTTGACGGCAGTTTCTATCTCGTCACGACCGAGGACGAAGAGAGCGGCGAATACTTCCTCACGCGCGTCTCCGCGAATGGCGACGTTCGCTCGGAAGACCTGGCTCGCATTCCGTTCGCGGCCCGCGCCCTCGCGCACGACGGCTCGCGCTTCTGGACGAACCACCGCGAAGCCAACCAGATCGTCTCGTTCGACGCGCCGGCGTGACTAGCACCATGTCATCCTGAGCTTGTCGAGGGACCTGCCCGCAGGGCCCGTGTCGAAGGAAATGTCATCCTGAGCCTGTCGAAGGACGGAAGCGGCACCAACGCATAAGCAGGGAGCAACCCGCGCGGTCGTAGCTCAATTGGATAGAGCAACAGGCTTCGAACCTGTAGGCTGGGGGTTCGAGCCCCTCCGACCGCGATTTTGAAAGGAGCGCTATAGCGCAAGGCGTTTCGCAGTTATCAGCGCTTCCGCCGAGCGGCCTTCTTGCGGCCTTTGTGTGACGGAAGTGTGACATCATCTTGGCGCGCGGCTACTGATCCACGGGCAAAGGCGGCGCTTTTTTCGGTGTCTTCGTGAAGCTCGCGAAAAACGAGCAAGCCACTTATGGCGGCTTCCCGGTAAAGGGCCGTGCGGGCGTCGGTGGGATCAGCCTTGAGGAGCCCCTCGCAACGCGCCTCTACGTTCACAAGGAGGCGCCAAACCCGGTCTAGGTCCTTGGCATTCGCCTCGATAAGGCCCAACCGCCGCTCATCGTCCAGGCCACGGGAACCCTCGGCATCCATTACGCCCTCCTCTGCGCCC
>DATKMJ010000045.1 GCA_035541935.1 Candidatus Binatia bacterium
GGGGCGTGGATCTCTACGCCGACGATCCGCTCGTCTTCAAGAAGTTGATCTACGAGATGCGCTTCGACGAAGCGAGCGCGCGCTACGGAGATTTCGGAACATTTTGGGCGGGGCTGCAGTTCTCGCCCCGAGAACTGCGCGCGTTTCTCGACGGAGACGCGATTCCGCAGCTCGACGCCGCGACCTAGGGGGCCGCGACCGTATAGGGTCCGTTCCCTAAGAGGATCGGCTCGCTCGCGCGCTGCGTGCCGGTATCGACGATGACCGCGGCGTTATCGCGATGCGAGACGACGATCGCGCTCCGCCCGTCTGACGTGAACGCGACGCCGTACGGCGCGCCGCCGACCTCGATCGGCGGGCGCGCGATCCCGGCCGCTAAATTGATCGGCGTCACGGTCGAGTTCGCATAGTTGGTGACGTATGCGAGCGGACGGTCGGGCGCGATTGCGATTCCCATCGGATAGACGCCGACCGGGATCGGAGCGAGCGGATGCGGCGCTGGGTCGAGAGCGATCGGCAGCACGTCGTTCGACGCGCTATCCACGACGTAGAGTCGTTTGCCGTCGCGCGCGAGCGCGAGTCCGGCGGGGCGCTCGCCGGCGGGAATCGGCGTCTGCGCCGCGTTCGAGCGCAGGTCCACCGGCGTCACGCTGTTTGAGTTCGAGTTGCTGACGTAGAGCATCGCGCCGTCGGGGGCGATCGCGATCGCGCGAGGCCGCGAGCCGACGCGGATCGGCGCGCCCGCCTTGAGCGTGCGCGTATCGATCGGTTGGATCGTGCCGTCGTCGGCGTTGGCGACCCAGAGCGTCGTGCCGTCGGGCGTGAGAGCGATGCCGTTCGGCGACGAGCCGACTGCGACGGTCGCGATCGCGCGCTCGCGCTGCGTGTCGACGACGGTGATCGAGTTGCCGCCGAAGTTGGCGACGTAGAGGCGCATGCCGTCAGCGCTGAGCGCCGCGTCGCGCGGCTGCTCTCCGACCGGGATCTCCGGTCCCGTCGTCTGCGTCGCGAGATCGATCGGCGTGATCGTGTTGCCGAAGCGATTCTCAGCGTAGGCGAGTTGCGGCCGCTCCCCGCCGCGCTCGACGCGGACGATGACGGAGAGGTGCTCGAGTCGTCCGTGCCCGTCGTGGATGCCGTCGACGCGCACCGCGTAGTAGCCGGCGTGCAGCGATTCGTCGGCGGAGAGGCGTAACGGCACGCTCGCCGTCGCGCCCGGCTCGAGGTCGACGAAATTGCTCGCACGATCGACGCGCAGGCCGCTGGGCGGCGTCACGAGCCAGGCGACGGTGGCGCTCGTCGTGCCGTTTCGGTTCGAGACCTCGAACTCGGACGCTACCGCTCCCCCGGCTTCGACGCGCAGCGGCGCAGGGCCGATGAGGCGCACGGCGCTCGATTGCGGGACGGAAAGCCTCGCGGTCGCGTACGACGGCGGCGCCGCGCTTGCGTTGGCGGCCCATTGCCGATTCGGCACGTTGCCGGCGGCGACGTCAACGCGCAGCGTACCGCGGCTAGGGAGCGCGATCCACGAGTTGCGCGCGGGTGCGCCGTTCACGCTGACGCGCTCGACGTACGCGTTCTCCGCGGTGCTTAGCGGCGACGATATCACGATCGCCGGTCCGCCCGGCGAGCGGACGACGATCGAAGAGAAGAGCGGCGTGCCGATATCGAGATAGCGGACCGCGGGGTTTTGCGGATAGAGGCCGATCGCGCACCACACGTACCACGCGCTCATCGTCCCGAGGTCGTCGTTCCCGGGAAGGCCTTGCGGCGAGTCGTCGTAGAGCGTCGTCAGCGCGCGGCGCACGATCGCCTGCGCGCGCCACGGCTCGCCGAGCGAGAGATAGACCCACGGCGTGCCGAGGCTCGGCTCGTTGCCGAGCCACGCGTACGGCTTATCTTGGCCGGCGTTGAGGTCGGTGAAGAACTCGTCGAGCTTCGCTTCGGCGGCCTGCGTGCCGCCCATCGCGGCGGCGAGATCGCGCAAGTCCTGCGGGACCATCCAGGTGTACTGCGCGGCGTTGCCTTCTTGAAAACCGCTCTCGCCGTTCTCGCCGAGCGACGTCGCCATGAACGCGCCGCCGGTGCGGATATCGCCGTCGCGCGGCACGATCGAGCGTGCGGATGCGTCGAAGAGCGTCATCCAGTTCGACGAGCGGCGCATGAACGCGGCGTACGTCCGCGTATCGTGCAGCGCCTCGGCGAGCCGCGCGATCCCGAAATCGTCGAAGGCGTACTCGAGCGTCTCCGAGGCGCCGTTTGGCACCGGCGAGACCGACGTCGTGTGCGTGTTCGCGATGAAACCGGCGCCGAGATACCAGTCGTTGAGCTCCCAGCGCGGGATATACCAACCCTGGCCCGGCGGCCCGGCCGTCGTCGAGGCTCCCTTGACCATCGCCGTCAACGCGCCGCGCGCGTCGAAGTTGCGCGCGCCGAACGCGTACGCGCCGGCGACGACCGCGTCCACCGAGTCGCCGCCCATGACGCTCGTCGGTCCGTTGACGAGCGCCCAGCGGGGCAGCCATCCATTCTCTTGACGCGCGGCGTCGACGAGCGATTGCATCATGTCGCTCGTCTCGCCCGGCGCGATGAGGCCGAGCAGCGGCGCCTCGGTGCGGTAGATGTCCCAGTCGGAGTAGTTGGCATACTCCTTGTGGCCTGCTTTGACGCGATGGACGCGGCCGTCGAAGCCGGCGTACGACCCGTCGGCGTCGCTGATGACGTTGGGATGGAGCAGCGCGTGATAGAACGCGCTATAGAACGTCCGCTGCTGCACGAGCGTTCCACCGGATACGGCGATGCGGCCGAGCATGCCGTTCCACTCTTCGGTGGCGCGATCGCGCACGGCGATCGGATCCCAGCCGCGGCCCTCGGCGGTGAGATTCGCGCGCGCGCCGGCGAGGCTCACGAACGAGAGGCCGACCTTCACGATGACTTGGCGGTTTGCGTTCTCGGCGAAGGTCGTCCACCCGACGTGCCCGTCATTCGATTGGCCGTAACCTACGAACGGCCGGTTGAAGCGAGCGACGAAGTATACGGTGTAGCGATCCGGCATGCCGCAAAAGAAGCCGCTCGACGCGGAGCCGGAGATCTCGCGCGAGCTCACCATCGCGACGCGCGCGCTCGTGACGCCGGCCTGATTCGACGCGGCGTTGAAGACGAGATTCTCCGCCGCTCCGGCCGGATACGTAAAGCGCGCGATCCCGGTACGCGGCGTCACGCTCAGCTCCGCGCGGATCGCCGGATTTCCTACCGAGACGGCATACCAGCCCGGCGCGCTCTGCTCGCTCGCATGCGAGAAGGGCTGACGTCCCGACGACGGATCCGCCGGCATCCCGCCGGCAAACGGCAGGATGCCGAAGTCGCCGAAGACGTTGCAACCCGGCCCGCTCAGATGCGTCAGGCTGAAGCCGGTGATCTCGTGGTCCGAGTACTCGTACCCGCCGCCGGCGTTCTGCGACGGCGTGTCGGGACTGAACTGCACCATCCCGAACGGCACGTCGGCGCCGGGGAACGTGTCGATCGGCCCGCCGGCCTGCGTCCCCGACGTCCCGACGAAGGTGTCGACGAGCGTCGTCGGGGCGACCGTCGTCGCGGCATTTGCGGTTCGAACGCCGCACGCGATGAAGAGGGCGAATGCAACGGCGATTCGCATCGCGCCTAGTGGGGGGCGACTGAGACCGTCATCGCCGTCGGCGGCGCGCCGCGCGCGAACTGCAAAATGCGCGAGAGCGGCTTGCCGCCGGCGGGATAGGGCCAGATCGCTATGCCCCGTTTCTTTTCGTGTTCGACGAGAATTGGGGCCACGAACGTGTTGCGCGCCAGCCACGGTTGCGCCATGCCCGGGTTCCCGTTCAAGGTCACCGACCCAACGACCGTCGCCGTGCCTCCCGAAATCCGCAATTGGTACAGCACGTAGCGGTCCCAAACGGCGAGATATTGGCCATCCCATTCCACGAAGCTTCCGGAAGCGTGGCCGCTTATTTGCACGTCGCGGAACGCGCTGGCACCGTGAGCTAGTTCCGTTAGCGTGAACGTGTAGTAGCGCGAGCCGACGACGAACAGGTCGCTGCTGCCGTCGTATGCGAGGGAATAGTACTGCGACAGCTCGTTATCGGTTATGTCGTTCTGTATGCCCGGATTGCCGGAAGCGAAGATCGCGATGTAATACGCTCTCTGCGCGGTCTCGTATACGCTGATCGCAACGTCGCCGGTGGAAGGATCGACCGAACAGCCTTCGATCTGGTCGGAACGGCTCACCGGAAAGATGGCCATCGGCGTCGTGCCGCCGTGCGCAAACTCGTATAACGAGCCGTTCGCGATGTAGACGTTTCCGTAGCGATCCGAGCATTCTGCGCCGGGCCCTGCCAGGTCGAGGGTGCCGGCCGGCTTACCGCCGGGATACGTGAAGATGCGAACGCCGTCCTTGCCGTCTGAAACGTAGAGTAAATTGCTCTCCTTCGCATCCGCGAGCATCCGCGATCCGTCGTGCCCGACGTGCGCTTGCAGCGTCGCGGCAGGCTCCCAAACCAGGCGCTGCGCTCCCGCGCACGCCGCCAATAGCGCACCGACTACCCAACTCGTTAGCGCGTGGCGACAAAACTTCCCGATTTGCATACCCCTCCACTCTTGGCTGCGCGAGCTCGCGAGCCTACGTCGTTTCGCCGCGACCGACCTCAGTTCCACCGCAGGATTGGCTCTGCGGCAACGAGTAGCCGGCGTCATGAAGGGGCTGCGCGTCGTCCTCATCGTCGTCGTTACGATTGTAGGAATCGCGGCGCTGCGCGACATGGCGCGTCTCGAGGACGAGCTCCCGTGGCACCAACTCATTGATTTTTCGGACTTTTATTGCGCCGGCGCTGCGTTGGACCGCGGCTCGGACCCGTATCGCTACGAGCCGCTTCACACCTGTGAGCGCACGGTGAACGTCGGCAAGACTGACGCTGCCCTCTTTTTCGCGTACAATCGCACCGTTGCCGTTCCCGCGCCGCAGCCGCCGTACGATTTTCTTCCATTTATGGCCTTGGCGCGGCTGCCGTTCGGCGGCGCGCGAGTCATCGGGGGCCTCGCGATTGTCGCGGCGGCGGCGCTCTGCGCCGTGGCGCTCGCGTCGCTGGGCGTACCGCTCGAAGTCGCGGCCGCCGCTTTGGGCCTTTCCACGGCGTACCTCGAACTCGAGATGGGTCAGATCGTCCCCTTCGCACTGCTCGCTCTGGTCCTCTGCGGCCTCGCTCTCGCGCGCGGACGCGACGCGCTTGCCGGCGTTCTTGCCGTGCTCGTGGCGATCGCGCCGACCGTGGGGCTTCCCGTCGTCGCCGGAGTGCTG
>DATKMJ010000046.1 GCA_035541935.1 Candidatus Binatia bacterium
ACTCGCGGCGCCCGATCTGCTCGAGTCCTTTCCGCCGCTGCGATCGCTCGACTACCTTCCCAACAATCTGCCGCAGCAACTCACGTCGTTCGTCGGCCGGCGAGAAGAGGTCGCCGAGATCAAGGCGCTGCTCAACGAACACCGGCTCGTAACGCTCGTCGGCGCGGGCGGCGCGGGAAAGACGCGCTGCGCGATTCAGACCGGCGCGGAGTTGCTCGATACCTTCGCCGACGGCGTCTGGATGGTCGAGCTCGCACCAATCTCCGATCCTAGCCTCGTCCCGACGACGATCGCGCAGGTTTTGGGCGTGCGCGAGGTGCCCAACGAAGATCTCCTGACAACGCTCACGGCGCGCCTCGAGCAGCAGCGCATGCTGATCGTGCTCGACAACTGCGAGCATCTCGTCGCCGAGGCGCGCCGAGCCGCGAGCGAAATCTTGCGGGCGTGCGCGGGCGTTCGCATCCACGCGACGAGCCGCGAGCGGCTCGGGATTACGGGCGAGCAGGTCGTGCGCATGCCGTCGCTCGAGCTTCGCGACGCCGTCCAACTCTTCGTCGACCGGGCGCGGTCGTCGGACTCCCGTTTCGCGCTCACCGAAGAGAACGAACCGTTCGTTACGGAGATCTGCCGCCGCCTCGACGGCATCCCGCTCGCGGTGGAGTTGGCGGCCGCACGCGTCCGGATGCTCTCTCCGCGCCAACTGACGCAGAGACTCGACGAAAGATTTCGCGTGCTTACCGGCGGCGACAAGAGCGCGCTGCCGCGTCAGCAGACGCTGCGCGCGACGATCGATTGGAGCTTCGACCTGCTCGACGAAGAGGCTCGAGCGGTCTTTCGAAAACTCTCGGTCTTCGCGGGAGGATGGAGCCTCGAAGCCGCCGCGCAGGTCTGCGGCGATGGCGACGAGTGGCAGATGCTGGAGTTGCTGACGTCGCTCGCCGACAAGTCGCTCGTCGTCGTGGACGACATCGGCGACGAACGCCGTTACGATATGCTCGTCTCGATTCGCGAATACGCGCGCGAGCGTCTCGTGGAGAGAGGGGAGGCGCACGCCGCGGGGGCCGCGCACGCGCGTTACTACGCGGAATTCGTGCGCTCGCTGGCGCCGCTGGCCGCGGAGCTGGAAGACGCGTTGTGGCGGCGCAGCTTCGAGCGCGAGCTCGACAACGTCCGTGCCGCGATCGACTGGACGATCGCGCAGAAGAACGATCCGCGGCTCGGCATCGAGCTGCTCGCCGAGATCGAATGGCCCGAGTTGATCGCGATGCCGCACGAAGCGCTGCGCTGGCTCGAGTCGGCGCTCGCGCTCGAGGATGCGATGCCAAACGATCTCGTCCGAGCCCGGCTCCTTCGGCAGTGCGTCCTCTTGGAGTGGCTGAGCGGCAGGCCGGTCGCGCATCGCGAGGAGATCGCGCGAAACGCTGTCGCCGCCGCGCGGCGCGCCGGCGATCCGAACGAGATCGCTCTCGCGCTCGGCCGTCTCGGCGCGACGTACGCGCATGCAGCCCGCTTCGACGAGGCCGAGGCGAGCTTCGCGCAGGCGTACGCCACGCCGGAGCGGCTCTCGCGCATCGCGACGAACGCGGTTCTTCGCGCGTGGGCCGTCAGCAATCTGCAGAGCGGGGACCTTGCGAGCGCGCGGCGCCGCTTCTCGGAGGTCGCGCGCTTGGAGCGCACCGGCAGCGAGGCGCACGCGGGCGCGCTGCTCAATCTGGGCGAGCTCGAGTACGCATCGGGGAACGTCGAAGCGGCAATGGATGCGGCGCGCCGCGCGAAGGAGAGTTACACGGCGCTCAACTCGGGCTACACGTCGGTCGCGCTCAACAATCTCGCGGCGTACGCGATGGAGGCCGGCGACCTCGACGAGGCGCGCGCGAGCCTGCGAGAGGCGCTGAATTTGCAGCAAAAGGCCGGAGATCGCTGGCTCGCCGGCTTGACCGGGAATCACGCGCTGCTCGCGGCGCTGCAAGGCGATTGCGAGCGCGGCGCGCTATTGGCCGGTTTCTCCGACTCGCTCGTCGCCGCGCGCGGCGAGGCTCGCCAACAGACCGAACGACGCGGCCGCGAGCGGCTCGCCGAGATCCTCGCGGCCGCGTTCGCTCCCGCCGAGCTCGAGCGGCGGCTGGAAGCCGGGGCGCGCCTTACGAAAAAAGAGGCGCTCGACTCCGCCGCGGCGATATACGGGGAGCATGTCGGACACTAAAGATCAGGCCGCTGCCGCCCTTGGCGATCACGGGCGCGCGATCGACGAACTCCACAAGAAACTCGCGGCGATGCCGGGAGTCGACACGACCCGCCTCTCGATGGCCGTCGTGAAATATAAAACCGCACATGCGGAGTTCGAAGAAGACGCGCTGGAGTGCATCAGCCACTAGACGGCTAGCGGCGCGCTAGCGCAACGCGTTCTCGATCGCGTCGCCGATCGGGACGCCGAGGCCCGTGCTCGGGTTCCATCCGGCCGCGCAAGCGTAGCGGTCGTTTCCGCCCGAGAGCACGTCGCGAAAGAGCGCGCCCGGTGCCGCGTCGTAGAGCAGTGGCGCGAAGAATCCCACGGGTCTCCCGATCCGCTGGTTGATGCGTGCCGTCAGTGCCGCCCACATCGGCGCCGCGGCGCTCGTTCCGCCCATCGCGACTTGCGAGCCTTCGAAGAAGACGCCGTAACCGGGCCGCACTTGCGCGGCGACGTCGGGAACGCCGCGGCCGGAGCCGGCCTTCTGCCACGGTGGCGTGCCGAAGCGTTCGCTAAATCCGCCCCCGGTCTGTGCCCAGCCCGTCTCGCTTCCGTCCGCTTCGATCTGCGTTCCTCCGCAGCCGTGCGCGAACGGACTCGATGCGGGCGCGAGAACGTGCGGTTTCCCCTCGGCGTCCACCTCGGCGCCGTGATCGCCCGACGCGCAGAAGATCGTAACGCCGAGCAGCGCCGCAGCCGTGAGGAGATCGTTGAGGATCGCCAACGCCGCCGGCGTCCACAGATGCTCGGGAAAGCCGAAGCTGATCGAGAGAATCGAGAGCTTGTGCTCGTCGTCGAAGATCGCCGTGCGTATCGCGTCGAGCACGCCGCGCTCGTTATCCGGCGTCGCATAGACGACGATCTGCGCGCCGGGCGCGAGGGTGCCGACGATCTGCGTGTCGATCGCCGACTCGACGTCTTTTGCCGTCGCGATCTCGTGCGAGAGATCCGCATTGTCTACCCGCTTGACGATCGGCGGCTTCGCCGTTACGCCGGCGGCTTGCATGCACTTCGCGAAGTCGTCCGGGCTGAACGCGCCTCGCATCTGCAGGATGCCGATCGTCTCGCCGCTTCCGTCCGCATCCGGGAAATGGTAACGCGACGCGATCTCGACGGGCCGCAGCGGGACGACATCGCTGTGGAGCGAGCCGACGGCGTGCGAACGCGGCCACTGATGCAGGCCGAAGGGTCCGCGAACGATAGACGCGATCTCGGCGGGCGCGTGCAGCGCACCCGAACGATTTCTAAAGCGCCGTCCGTCGGGAAACTCGTAAATCCCGACCTTTGCGTCGAACGCTTCGACGAACGCCGGAATCGACGCGCTCATCACGAGCGAACGCCAGTGCTCCGCGACGACCTCGATGCCGGTCGCCGCGCAGAATCTTCGTAACGTATCGACGTGCGCGGGGTCGGCGCCGGTCTCTTGCGAGAACGCGGCGCGATCTGCATACGTTCGCTGCGACGCGCGGGTGGCGCCGAGCGCTTGCGCCTTCGCCGTGTCGAGCTCGCCGCCGCGCCGCGGATGCAGCCACGCGGTCAGCCAGATGCCGCCGTCGGGCGTCTCCTTCGTCGGAGCGGTTCCGGGCCAGACGCTCCGATCCGTCCCTTCGATCGCAACGAGCTTCGATTCAGGCGGCACGCGCGCTTCGTTCGCTGCGTTACATCGCTTTCCCGTCAAACGTCTCGGCATCGAGCGGCGAACCCTACGGGGAAACCGCGCAAAAGCGCTCGAATGCAGCGCACCTATGGAAATCGTCATCGCAGAGAAGGGCGCGTTCTATTTCGAGCCGGCGATCGCGGCGGAAGAAGCGCGCGGCCGCGCGAGCGCGCACAAGGTTTCGGCCTTCGGCACCCTATCGCGGCTCTTCTCGCGACCGAAAGACGAGGACATTACGATCTCCGATCAAGGGCTGTGGTACCTGCCGATGTGGCATGCGAAAGGCCACCTCCGGTTCTCGTACGATCGCAGCGAATCGTACAAAGTGCCGATCAAGGCGCACCACGTGAAGTCGGTAACCGTCGGCGGCGCGGACTACGCGCTCAGCGCCGGCGCGATCGACGTTCCCGTCGTCGAGCACTGCGAGCGCGACGAGGAGAAGGAGCTATGGCTCGACGGGCTGAGCAGCCAGCCGATCAACGCGCAACCGTATCTCAAGGCGCACTCGATCGCCGTCAACCTCGACGAGTTCGCTCCCGAGGGCGCGAAGATCGTCGCGCCGACGGTCCGCGCGTCGGCGGTCATTCGGACGCTGCTCGGAGATGACTTGCGTCCCACCGACGCGGACGAGGTCAAAGAAGAGCAGGTGACCGTTAACTGTATCGATCTGCACCTGCGGCCGACGTATAATTTCAAGTGCACGTGGACGGCAAAGAACAAGTCTACCGACGTCGCCGTGGATGCGATCACCGGCGAGATTCAGCAGCAGCCGAGCGCGACGATGGCGCTCGCCGCGAAGCTCCTCAAACCCGAGACGCTCTTCGACATCGGAGCGGAGACGCTCAACCTCGTCGTACCCGGCGGCGCTATCCCGTTGAAAGTCGTCAAGGCGCTCGCCGAAAAGCACAAAGCGTAAAGGCAGAGAGAACCACACTCATGGAACGGCGTAAACTCGGGACGCAAGGCCTGACCGTCTCGGCGATGGGCTTGGGCTGCATGGGGATGTCGTATGCCTACGGCACGCCGAACGAGGCGGAGGCGATCGCGACGATCCATCGCGCCCTCGATCTCGGGATCGACTTCTTCGATACGGCCGAAATCTACGGGCCGTATACGAACGAGCAACTCGTCGGCAAGGCGCTGCGCGGCCGCCGCGAGGGCGTCGTCATCGCGACGAAGTTTGGCTTTCGGATCGGCGACGGAGTCGTCGGCGTCAACGGAACGCCCGAGAACGTCAAGCGGGTCGCCGACGAGTCGCTTGCGCGGCTCGGCATCGAGACGATCGACCTCTACTACCAGCACCGGCGCGATCGGTCGGTGCCGATCGAAGAGACGGTCGGGGCGATGAAGGAGCTCATCGACGAAGGCAAGGTGCGCTATCTCGGCCTCTCCGAGGTCTCGGCAGCGACGTTGCGGCGCGCCAACGCCGTCCATCCGATCTCCGCGCTGCAGAGCGAGTACTCGCTCTGGGAGCGCGGCGTTGAAAAAGAGGCTCTGCCGGCGGCGCGCGCGTTGGGAATCGGATTCGTTCCGTACAGCCCGCTCGGCCGTGGCTTTCTCACGGGCCGCATCAACGTGGACGAACTCGAGGAGAACGACGGCCGCCGCAAGCACCCGCGCTTCTCGAAGGATAACGCGCGCGCCAACCAGCGCATCGTCGATGCGGTGCGCGCTGTCGCGGTCGAGTGCGCAGCGACGCCGGCGCAGGTCGCACTGGCGTGGGTGCTCTCACGCGGCGACGACGTCGTCCCGATTCCGGGTACGAAGCGCGTGCGCTACCTCGAGGAGAACGTCGCGGCGCTCGACCTGCACTTGACCGAGAAGCAGCGCGCCGCCCTCGAGGATCTGCACCATTACACGACCGGCGAGCGGTACGCGCCGGACAACATGGCGCTCCTCGACGTATACGAGCCGTAGGCCCGGCCTCGGGGCGTGGATCGCCCTGGGCGTCGTCTATCTCGTCTGGGGCTCGACCTATCTCGGCATCCGCGTCGCCGTCGAAACGATTCCACCGTATCTTATGACGGGCGCGCGCTGGCTCGTCGCCGGCGGGCTCCTCTTTGCGTGGCAATCGCTCGCGGGCAAGGAGCGGCCGCGGCTTCCGGCGCGCGAAAGTTGGCTGCAGATCGTCGCGACCGCGATGCTGCTGCTCGTCTTCGGCAACGGGCTGCTCTGCATCGCCGAGTTGCGCGTCGAGTCGGGAACCGCGGCGCTGCTCATCGCTACGACGCCGATCTGGATGCTCCTCATCGAGGCGTTGCTCACGCACACGCCGCCGAAGGCCACGGCGATCGGCGGCATCGTTCTCGGAAGCGTCGGTATCGTGCTGCTCGCCGGCCACGGGGCCGGCGGCGCGAACGTTTTCTACGCCGCGCTTATCGTGCTCTCTTCGATCTCGTGGGCGGCCGGCTCGATCTACGCGCGCGGCAAGGATCACGGGCCGATGACGGCAGCGCTCGAGATGATCGCCGGCGGCGCGCTCTGCATCGTCGCGGGCGTTCTTACCGGCGAGCTTCCGCATCTCCATCTCGCCGCCATCTCGCGCGAGTCGCTCTGGGGCATGCTGTGGCTGATCACGGCGGGCGCGATGATCGGTTACAGCGCCTACGCCTACGTCGTGCGCACGCTCCCGGTCGCGACGGTCGCGACCTACGGCTACGTCAATCCCGTCGTCGCGGTGATCCTCGGCGCGCTGATCCTCCACGAGCCGATAACGTGGAACGTCGCCGCGGGCGGTGCGGCGATCATCGCCTCGGTTCTGCTCATTCTGATGCGTTCGTAAGTTTAGCGGTTTCCATCGTTCTCACGTCGACGACAGCGGCGGGGGTCCGGGCGCTCGCCTGCAGAACGTTGTGGCAATGCGAAAATCGTCTCTTACGATCGCGGTGGCGCTTGTATTGCTTACCGCCTGCACCAGCACCAACAATATCCCCGCCACGACCGGCAGCTCGTCGAAGAGCTCGGTCGACACCGATTTCGTCGTTGACGGCCGCTACATCGACCTCAGCGATGCGCCGCTCGGATCGACCGACGCACGCCCCGCCGGAGCCGTGAAGTTTTTCATCAAAGGTTTGGTCTATTCGCCGGTTCCCATCGGCACGACCGTCGGCGATCCGCCGATCCTCGACGACGCGCTGCGCGACGCGAATCGCCCCATCTGGTCGCGCGATCTTCCGCTCATGCGCGCCGCAGGTGCAAATGCGATCCACGTTTATAACGTGGTGCCGCCCCCGTACGACGAGAAGACCGGCCCGATCTCGCAGTTTCTCGACGCGGCATGGAACAACAACAAGAAGCCGGTCTACGTGCTGATGAGCATTTACTTCCACGGGGACAAGCTGCTCGACAACGGCGCGGTCCAGGCGCTCGCGAAGCAGTATCACGATCTCGACCAGAAGTACGCGAAATATCCCGCCGTGCTCGGCGTGACGATCAGCAACGAGATCGCCGACGCGAACTTCCTGCAGAATCCCACCTGGTGGGCGAACTTCAACATCGTAGCCAAGGCGGCGAAGCAGGGCTTCGTCGACGGCGGCGACGGCGACAAGATCGTGACGACCTCCGAGCCCGACGGGAACATCGGCGCCGTCAAGGCCGGCGAGAAGTACAACGCGGCCGTGGACGTGTGGGGCATCAACATCTACCGCGGGCGCACGTTCACGAACCTCTTCGATCAGATCCGGCAGTACACGAAGAAGCCGGTCATCTTCACCGAGTACGGCGCGAGTGCGGCCTACCATCCGGCGTGGAAGAACACGTACGACTGGCGCAACGGCAAGAATCAGCTCGGCGGATGCCAGCCCGGCGAGCGCGACGGACCGAAGGATCGCATCGTTGCGGAGCTGCCGAAGAGCGGCAATCCGGGCATGGACGGACTCGTCGACCTCGTCTGGAACAACGGCAGGCTGCTCGCCGACGGGTTCAACGATAGCGGCGTCGTCTCGGGCGGCTTCTACTTCGAGTGGACCGACGAATGGTGGAAGGGCGGCAACGCGAACGTGCAGCAGGGCAACGACGCATTCAACGGCGGCTTTCCCGGCTGCAGCGAAGACCAGGCGTGGTATGGCGTCAACGCGGTATCCAAGGGAAACGGCACCAACGACGTCCTGACGCCACGGCCGACGCTCGGTCAGCTCACGCAAAGCTGGAGCAGCGCGCCATAGGCAAAACCGCGCCGGCTAGAAACGTTGCGCGGGGAGTGCCGACGCCTCGCGTTTGAGTTGCTGCTTGATGCGGCCAATCTTAGTACCGACGTTGCTTACGCTGATGCCGAGAATCTCGGCGATCTCGGCGTGCGGCCGGTCGTCGAGGTAGAGGAGCATCACGCTGCGGTCGAGTGGATCTAGCTTCGCGATAAAGGCATGCACGAACTCCAGGCGCTCGTCGCGTACGTCGTCCTCGAACGCAACAGGATCGGGAATGCGTGCGAGCAGCCCTTCGCCGTCCGCCGCGTGGCGCGTATGCCGGTATTGCGTGCGGTAGAACGAGATCGCGACGTTGAGCGCGATCCGGTACATCCACGTGCTGAAGCTCACTCGCTTTTCGTCGTAGCGCGGATAGGAGCGCAACAGCTGTACGATCATCTCTTGGAGTAAGTCCTCACGGCTGCTGCGGTCGCGGCAATAGCCGTTCGCAACGCTCGCTAGAATGCCACGATGCTCTTGCAGCCGACCAAGAAACTCGGCCGTATCGGAACGCATCGATCAGGCCGCCTGCTCGAACCGACGAACCGCTTCGAGGCTCTCGAGCGCTGCCGTGACGTTGTGCCCGGCGATTGCGTCGATCAACGAGCGCATCGCGGGCGATCCGCCGAGCTGGTTGCCGAAGGCGCGCGCGATCCAGATGCACACCGGGATGACGGCGACCCCGAACAGCACATTCCCTGCGATCCAGGCCGGCGATGCGTTCGCGTAGAGATCGATGCCGAACACGCTGCGTAAGACGACGGCCGCCGCCGGCAGCCAGAGCAACGGCCCGAAAAGTAGCAGCCAGCCGACGATCTTCGCGCGCTGCAGGCGCAGTTGCTCGATCCGTAGTTGAATCGCGACGACCGGCTCGTCGAAGTCGATGCTGCGGACGGCGACGAGCTGACGGACGTTCCCGATGAGAATCGCGAGCCCGTACGCCCACAGCGAGAGTGCCGATACGAAGCTTGCGGGCTCGTGCACGTGGTCGGCGGCGAACGAGCCGAGGAGCACGACGACGACCGCCAAGGCCACCATTTCGAAGCGCAGCCCCATGGAGAGGCCCCGCAATGCCCGGCGTGTTCCGCCGAGATTCATTTGCGCCAAGAGGGCCGCGTTTAAGCGCAGGCTCTTATCGAGGTACCCCTGCTGAGCGGTCCAAAGCGCTTTGAGTTCTTCGAGTTCCATGATTCCCTCCGCCGTTACGCAACGTTATTCGCCGCCACGGTCGAGAAAATCACACTAACCCAAGTGCGTCGAGTTCGCCATGGGCGAGTAGACCCGCATCCGAGTTTACGACCGAGCGCAAATCGACTGCTAATTATAGCAAATTTGCGTCGTCTGCCTGGTGGAATTACGGGATAATCCGGCGAATGCGAGATACAATGAGAAAACATCTGACATGGCTCTGCGCGCTCGCCGTCGTTGCGATCGCGGACTGGGCAACGGCGAGGGCCTGCACCGGAATCCGCCTGATCGCTGCCGACGGATCCGTC
>DATKMJ010000047.1 GCA_035541935.1 Candidatus Binatia bacterium
GCCCATCTGCTCGAACATCGAGCGGAGCGGCACGTAGATCTCGCCGCCCTTTGCTAGCGCGGCCAAAACGCGGCCTTGCTTGAGCGTGTCGGGCGTCGCATAGACGTGATGGTCGTTGTAAAGAATCGGAATTTGACCTGATGGCGGCGATCCGAAGTCCGGCGCCGGCGCGGCCGTCTGCGCGACTGGTGTTGCCTGCGTTCCCGCCAGTGCGAAGGACGTGCCGGCCAAGAGCATCACCAGCGCAACGAGGCCGCTGCGAATCATTCTCGATGACACGGTTGAAGGAATCTCCTTTTATGACGAGGGGCGTCTCCCTCAGTCTACCGGCCCACGATTAAGGTGCCGTTAACGGGCATGCGCGCTTTACGTCGGCTTCCTACATGGTCGCGCTATGGTACGGAGGGGGCGCGCTATCCGAAGCGTCCGGTGATGTAATCCTCGGTCCGCTTATCCTTCGGCTTGGTGAAGATCGTCGCGGTGGTATCGCTCTCCAGTAGCTCGCCGAGGAGAAAGAAGGCGGTGTTGTCGCTGATGCGCGCCGCTTGCTGCATCGAGTGCGTGACGATGACGACCGTGTACTGCCTTTTAAGCTGCTCGATGAGGTCTTCGATCTTGCTCGTCGCGATCGGGTCGAGCGCCGAAGCCGGCTCGTCCATGAGGATGACTTCGGGGTCGACGGAGAGGCATCGCGCGATGCAGAGCCGCTGCTGCTGACCGCCCGAGAGCGCGAGCGCGGAGCGGTCGAGCCGGTCCTTCACCTCGTCCCAGAGCGCGGCCTGACGGAGGCTGCGCTCGCAGACCTCCATCAAGGTGCGCTGATCTCGCTCCCCGTGGATGCGCGGCCCGTAAACGACGTTATCGAAGATGGATTTCGGGAATGGATTGGGGCGCTGGAAGACCATGCCGATGCGATAACGGATCGTCACCGGATCGACGTCGGGCGCATAGATATCGCGATCGTCGAGAAGGACGCGCCCGTCCACCCGCGCTCCGGGCGTCAGATCGTGCATTCGGTTGAGGGCGCGAATGAACGTGGACTTGCCGCAGCCCGAGGGCCCGATCAGCGCCATCACGCGATTCGCGGGAACCTTCAACGAAGCGTTCTTGATCGCGCGGAACGCGCCGTAATACACGTCGAGGTTCTCGACGTCGATCTTCGACATGCCCTGCGCGCTTTCGTCGTTCAACTGCCGATGCCCGTCCGTCGTTAAGAAGCGTTAAGGCCGGCCGGTCTCGCGCTTGATGCGCATGATCGGAAGACGAATGGTGAATGAGGTTCCGCGCCCGAGCATGGATTCGGCCGAGATCGCGCCGCCATGCGCGTCGACGATTCCCTTGACGATCGCGAGGCCGAGGCCCGCGCCGCCGCTGCCGCGCGTGCGCGAGCGGTCGACGACGTAGAAGCGTTCGAAGATGTGCGGAAGGTCGCGATAGGGGATGCCCTCGCCGGTGTCTCTCACGCGCAGCACCGCGTCGCTATCGCGCGCGTCGAGCTCGACGCGAATTCGGCCGCCGCCCGGCGTATGGCGCAGCGCGTTATCGATGAGGTTCACGAAGACTTGCGAGAGGCGGTCGGGATCGGCTTCGACTCGGACCGGCCGCAGCGCGGCGAGCTCGAGCGAGATGCCCTTGTTCGAAGCCTGTTGCTCGAACGACCCGACGATCGGACGCGCGACTTCTTCTAAGTCTACGTCGCGGACGTCGAGCTTGAGTTGGCCGGATTCCGTGCGCGCCTGTTCGAGCAGCTGGCCGACGAGCGCCGTGAGACGATCGACCTGCGCGAGCGCCTGGGGAACGAAGAGGTCGCGCGCCTCTTCTTCCGGAGCCTCAAGCACGGTCTCGAGCATCAGTTTGATGGACGAGAGCGGCGTTCTCAACTCGTGCGAGACGTTCGAGAGAAACTCTTTTCGGGCACGGTCGAGACGGAGCAGCGCGGTCTGGTCGTCGGAAAAGACGACGACGTGCTGCGATTCGTTCTCGTCGGTAAGCGGGTAGACCGAGACGCGATACGTTCGCTGCCCCGACGCGCCCGTCAGAAGGAGCGGCGCGACCGAGGCCTCGCCGCGCATCGCATCGGTGATGCGGCGCTCGAGCTCGACGTTGGGGATCGCCTGGATCACGTGAAGATTCATCGAACGGGTGGGGTCGAAGCCGAACGTCGCGCCGGCCGCCGCATTAGCGAACTCGACGCGATATCCGCGATCCACCAGCACGACGCCGATCGGGAGCGCCCGTACGAGCCTCGCAAACGCGGTCTCGACCGGGAGCGGCATGGACGCCGTCTCGACTTCCGGCTGCTGCCGCTCCTCTACCGGAGCGCGCCGCGAAAACGCGCGGCCCAAGCCAAAGCCGCCGGCGATCCCGGCGGCCGCGGCGAGAAGCGACCACTCGAGCGGGGTCAAGCTTTGAACATATAGCCGCGGCTGCGCACGGTGAGGATGTGCCGCGGCGTGCGCGAGTCTTCTTCGATCTTCTCGCGGAGCCACCGGATGTGAACGCTGACGGTCTGCTGCTCGCCTTCAAAGTCGTAGCCCCACACTTTGTCGAGCAGCGTCTGGCGCGTGACGACGCGGCCGTGGTTCTCCATGAGGACGCGCAGCAGGCCGAACTCTTTCGGCGCGAGCGGCACCTCCTCGCCGCGCACGACGAGTTGCTGGCGCGACGGGTCGAGGACGATCGCTCCGAGCGAGATCGCCTCGTCGTGGCCGGTGTTGATCGAATTCTGACGGCGCAGGCGCGCCTTCACGCGCGCCAAGAACTCGTGCAGCGCGAACGGCTTCGTTACGTAGTCGTCGGCGCCGAGCTCGAGGGCGAGCACCTTATCTATCTCTTGATCCTTCGCCGTCAGCATGATGATCGGCACCGGGCTGAACTTGCGAATCTCCTTGCACGCTTCGACGCCGTCGAGGACGGGCAGCATAATGTCGAGGACGATGAGATCGGGCTGCTCGCGCTGGGCCATCGCGATCGCGCTGCGGCCGTCGCCCGCGGTGACGACGGCGTAGCCGCTGCGCTCCAGGTTGAAGCGCAGCGTCTGGAGGATAGCCGACTCGTCGTCTACGACGAGTATCTTCTTATTGCCCTCGGCGCTCTTGACCAGAGCGACCCGAGGCGGCTTGCTCTCCTGTATTCCATTCATACGATTTCACTATCGCGCTGTAATCCAGCGCGCCGTCCCCTTCTGCGGAGCGAGTTGTATAGAGTTGATACGCCAGCGCCGTCGCCGGCATCGGATACTTGGCGGCCCGGGCCGCGTCGAGCGCCGCCGCGAGATCCTTACGCAGAAGATCGAGCGCGAAGCCGCCGTCGAATTTGCCGGCGAGCCACGTCTTCGGGAGCCATTGCGCGAGGATGTAGTTCGAGGCGGTGGCCGAGGCCAACACGTCGCGGACGGCGCCGACGTCGGCGCCCGCTCGCTTCGCAAAGACCAGGCCTTCTACGTTCGCGATCATCACGTTCGCAATGATGATTTGATTCACCAGCTTGACCGTCTCGCCCATGCCGACGGGTCCGAGATGATGCGGGGTGCCCATCGCGCGCAGCAGCGGCTCGGCGCGAGCGAAGGCCTCCGGCGACGCACCGGCCATGATCGTCAGCGTCCCGTCCGCCGCGCGCGCCGGACCGCCGCTTACCGGGGCGTCCACGAAATCCACCCCGAGCTGGGCGAGGCGTTCGGCGAATCCGCGCGACGCGACCGGCGAGATCGTGGACATGTCGATCGCGAGCAGCCCGCGCCGCGCGCCCTGCGCCACGCCGCGCGGACCGAAGAGCGCCTCTTCGACCTGCGGCGCGTCGGGGACGCAGAGGATCACCGCGTCCGCCTCCTGCGCGAGCGCGGCCGGATCGGCGGCCTCGGCGACGCCGTCGGCGCGCAAGCGCTCGAGCGCCTCACGGCGGCGGTGCACGGTTGCGACGACGTCGTATCCGGCGCGACGCAACGAGCGGGCCATCGGCTCGCCCATCGCGCCCAATCCGACGAATCCGATGCGCGCAATCACCCGCGGCCCTTTGGGCGCTGCCTCAGGATAACCTTCGAGCCGCGGCGAAGCGCCAAATATGACAGCCGCCGTTACGCCCGCGGTCGCGCGCCCGACCTTCGACGCGATGAATCTTTCGATCGGAAAGCGCACCCGCTTGCATCGTTTGATGTACGAGCACGGTCCCGCAAACGGAACCCTGATGATGCTGCCGATCGATCAGGGACTCGAGCACGGACCCGTCGATTTCTTCGACAATCCCGACTCGATCGACCCCGATTGGATCTACCGCCTCGCGGTCGAGGGGAACTTCTCCGGCATCGCGCTCCACGTCGGTCTCGCCGAGAAGTATCAAAAGGCATACTGCGGACGCGTGCCGCTCCTGCTCAAAGTGAACGGCAAGACGAACGTTCCCCCCGACGACGATGCGTTCAGTCCGATGACGTCGTCGGTCGAAGATGCGATCCGTCTCGGGGCCGATGCCGTCGGGTACACGCTCTACGTCGGGAGCCCGGCGCAAGAGCTCGACATCGCGCAATGCAACGAGGTGCGCCGCGATTGCGACCGCTACGGCATGCCGCTCGTCGTCTGGGCCTATCCGCGCGGTGCGGCGATTAAAGCGAAGGGCGGCATCGATTCGCTCTACGCCGTGGACTACGCGGCGCGCGTCGCCTGCGAGGTCGGCGCCGACGTCATCAAACTCAATGAGCCGGTCTGGAAGGCCGACGACGCCTCGAAGCTGCCCAAACCCTACAACGAGATGCCGTTCGACGACCTCGAGGGATTACGGAAGGTCGTGAAATCGGCCGGGCGCAGCCTCGTTCTCGTCTCGGGCGGCAGCAAGATGGGGGACGAGGCGACGATTCACAAAGCGCACGTCGCGATGGCCGCGGGATGCGTCGGTCTGATCTTCGGGCGCAACATGTGGCAGCGCAAATGGGATAACGCGCTCGCGATGGCCGCGAGCATGCACGAGGTCATGAAGGCTTACGGCCAGGCACAATAACCGCCCCGCGACGGGAGGTCTCAAGTGAAAACGACCTGGGAACCGCACGAGAAGCACGGGCACCTCACGACGCAGAGCGACCTGCCCGACAGCGTCTTTGCCTTTCCGAAGCAGCGCAAGGAGCCGCTGACCGACGCGGAGCACGTGCGAAACGCCGTTGCGCGCTTCGATCAGGTGCTCGACGTCTCGGATGAAGATCGGACGCTCGCCCGCGCCAACATCGAGAAAGCCGCGCAGTATTACGGCGTCAAACTCTCGGAATGATTCCGTTAACCGACGTATCGCGGCGGCCGACGAACTTCCCGGTCGTCACGCTCGCGATCGTCGTCATCAACTTCATCGTCTTCTTCCTCGAGATCGCCAACGGCGACGCCTTCGTCGAGAAATGGGCGCTGATTCCGGCGAACGTCTCCGCCGGACGCGACCTCATCACGATTCTCACCGCGATGTTCATGCACGCGAGCTGGTCGCACATCCTCGGCAACATGGTCTTCCTCTGGGCCTTCGGTCCCGAGGTTGAAGACTCGATGGGTTCGTGGCGCTACGGGATTTTCTACCTGCTCGGCGGCGTCGCCGCGTCGGCCGCACAGGTCGCGTTCGCCCCGCACTCGACGGTGCCGAACCTCGGCGCTAGCGGCGCAATCGCGGCGGTGATGGGAGCCTTCCTCGTGACGTTCCCGAACGACAACATTCGCTCGCTGCTGGTGATCTTCGTTTTCGTCAGCGTCACGTACGTGCCGGCGGTGCTGTTGATCGGCGGCTGGTTCCTGCTACAGCTGTGGAACGCCGGATCGATCGCGCCGCAAGAGCCGACCGGCGTAGCCTATCTCGCACACGTCGGCGGCTTCATGTTCGGCGCGATCTTCGCGCGCGTCTTCCAACTTCGAAAGACGCTCGCCGACCGCTATTTGAATTAGGTCGCTAGTGCGCCGGTTGGGCGGCGGCGCAGTGCGCGCACTGCCAGCCGATCGCGCCGCCGTGATCCTGCGGCACCATCTGCTCGCGGGTTCCGCGCCGTCCGCAGACGGCGCAGGCAAAGGTCTGCCCGGCGCCGGAGGTGCTTGCCGAGCCTTCGTTACGCTTCGCGAGATAGAAGGCAAAGTAAATGATCGCGCCGATCACCCAGGGCGCCCAGCCAAAGAAAGAATCGAAGGCCTCGCTGGAGATATGCGGATTCACTTCTTAAAATACTCGGCGTTGATCTCGGTATAGTTCTGCCACTTCTCCGGCACGTCGGAGTCGGCGAAGATCGCCTCGACCGGACAGGCCGAGACGCACGCGCCGCAGTCGATGCAGACCTCCGGATCGATGTAGAGCATCGTGTCTTCATCCTTGCCGTGGATGCAGTCGACGGGACAGACGTCAACGCACGACTTGTCTTTCGTGCCGATACACGGTTCGGTGATGACGTAGGCCATGAACTTTTAGCTTCCTCCGATTGGTTGGGCCGCCCTCTCAGGCTGCCTTCCTGCCGCCGATGGCGCGCAACAGCCAGAGTAGCACGATTGCGCCGAGTAGGGCGCAGACCATACTCGGAAGATTGAAGCCGCTGATGCCGGTGTGGCCGAGAAGGCCGTAGATCCATCCGCCGACGACCGCGCCGAGAACGCCGACGACGACGTCGCCGACGATCCCGCCCGGCGACTCGCCGGGCACGAGCCAGCGGGCGACCAGCCCGACGATGAGACCGAAGACGATCCAAGCAATAAATCCCACGGCACGCTCCTCGTTTTCGGCGGCAAGAGGGAGGCTCGCTCCCTTCGGTGCAGGTGTACCCATTATGAAGCTTCCGTATATTTGCCTTCTCGCCGCGTTCTTCGCGACGGCTTCGAGCGCGGTCGCCGCGCCGACCGCAACGGCCGAGATATTGGCGTCGGGAACCGGCAACGTCTCGCTCCCCCCGAACATCGCGACGGTCAGGGCGAGCATCGAGACGAATGCGATGAACGCCACCGAGGCAACGTCGGAAAATAACGCTCGCTACGATGCCGTCGTCGCGAGCCTCGAGAAGCTCGGCGTGGCGCGCAGCGACATCACGCTCGATTACTACAACGTGAGCTATCGGGCCAAGCCCGCCGTCGTGTCGCCGAACGCCGGAGCGCAAGAGTATGGCTATCGGGTCTCGCGTTCGTTCTCGGTGGTCGTGCGAACGATCGACAAGGCCGGAAGCGTCACCGACGCCGCGCTCGCCTCCGGCGCGACGAGCATAGAGGGCGTGGACTTCGGTCTCTCCGATGCGTCGGCCGTCCGTTCGCAAGCGACGGCAAAAGCCGTCGCGGATGCCCGCGCGAACGCCGAAGCGCTCGCCCGCGCCGGCGGATTGCGGATCGTCGGCATCAAGAGCATGCAGCTGGGCGGAGCTCCCGTCACCGTGCTCCCTATGGCTCGTTTCGCGGCCAACGCCGCGCCCGAGCCGACGCAGCTCGATAATTCCAACGTCAGCGTGAGGGTCATGGTGAACGTCGTCTTCAGCGCCGAGCCGCAGTAGGACGATCCTTGTCGAAACTCCGGAGCCCGGCGCCCGGTAGAGCCGAGAGATGAACGACGCATGTGAACTCTGCGGCGCGCTTCCGGCGCCGCTCTTCCACGGCGGGAAGCGGCTATGCGTTGCGTGCGCGCAGAAGCGCACCGTAACGAGCGCGCTGCCCTTCGTCGGCGCCGCCCTCGCGGCGGCCGGGCTGATCGCCGGCAGCGCCCTGCTCGCAGAGAGACTCCAAGGCGAGAACCGCGGCAACCCGCTCGACGAACTGGGCAAGCGCTTTCGCGGCGGAACGCCGACGCTGGCCGCGTACTCGCGCGACCTCACCGCACTCGCGCGCGAAGGCAAGCTCGACCCCGTGATCGGGCGCGATCGAGAGATCGATCGCATCGTCTCGATCCTCGCGCGCCGCAGCAAGAATAATCCATGCCTCGTCGGCGAGCCCGGCGTCGGCAAGACCGCGATCGTCGAGGGTCTCGCGCAGCGCATCGTCAGCGGCGACGCGCCGGCGGCGTTGCGCGGGAAGCGCGTGCTCGCGCTCTCGCTCGGGCCGCTCGTCGCGGGAACGAAGTACCGCGGCGAGTTCGAAGGGCGCGTCAAGCGCATTCTCGACGAGGTTAAGCGAAGCGCCCGCGACGTCGTGCTCTTCATTGACGAACTCCACACGCTCGTCGGCGCCGGATCCGCCGAAGGAGCGCCGCTCGACCTGAGCAGCATGATCAAGCCCGAGCTCGCGCGCGGCGATCTGCAGTGCATCGGCGCGACGACGTTCGACGAGTACCGCAAATACATCGAATCCGACGCCGCGCTCGAGCGCCGCTTCCAGCCGGTCATGGTCGAGGAGCCGAGCATCGAGGAGACCGCCGCGATCTTGCGCGGATTGCGCGACCGCTACGAGCGCCACCATCGCGTGCGGATAGATGAGGATGCGATCGAGACGGCCGCGCAGCTCTCGGCACGCTTCATCGCCGACCGGTTTCTCCCCGACAAAGCGATCGATCTCGTGGACGAAGCCGCGGCATCGGTCGCGCTCGCGAACAAGGGCGCCGTGGATGCGCCGCGCGTGACGAGCGCGGACGTCGCGGCGGTCGTCACGCGTTGGACGGGGATTCCGCAGTCGTCGCTCACCGAGTCGCAAGCCGAGCGGCTGCTGGAGATGGAGCGGCTGCTCTCCAAGCGCGTGATCGGTCAGGACCGCGCGATCTCGGCGGTCTCCAATGCGATCCGCCGCGCGCGCACGGGCCTGCACGATCCGCGCAAACCGCTCGGCAGTTTTCTCTTTCGCGGTCCGAGCGGCGTCGGGAAGACCGAGCTGGCGAAGACGCTCGCCGAAGCGCTCTTCGGCAGCGAGTCGGCGCTCGTGCGCGTCGATCTCTCGGAGTTCACCGAACCCCATACCGTCTCGCGCCTGCTCGGCGCGCCGCCCGGATACGCGGGCCACGACGAGCCCGGGCAGTTGACCGAACCGGTGCGCCGCAGGCCGTACTGCGTCGTCCTCTTCGACGAGGTCGAGAAGGCGCACCCCGACGTCGCCGCGATACTCCTGCAGATTCTCGACGACGGCCGCGTCACCGACGCGAAGGGACGCACGATCGACTTTCGCCACGCGCTCATCATCCTGACGACGAACCTGGAAGACGACGAACTGGCAGTGGCGCTGCGCGCCGAACTGCTCGACCGCATCGACGACGTCGTGCCGTTCGCCGAACTCGGCCTCGAACAGATCGAGGCGATCGTGACGATTCACGTCGACGCGCTGGCTCAACGGCTCGGCGCGCGCGACGTCGAGTTAAGACTCTCGGACGATGCGAAGCTCCACCTCGCGCGCGTCTCGATGGCGTCGGGCTCGGGCGCACGGTACGTGCAGCGGACGGTCTCGCATTACGTGTCGACGCCGCTCTCGACCGCGCTGCTGCGCGGCGAGCTGCGCGAAGGCCGCGGCGCCGAGGTTACGCTCGAGGGTGACGAACTCCGGGTCCGCGCAGCCTAGGGTTCCCCTAGGGTAGGAGCGCCGGCCCTGCCGGTGTCGGCGGCGAGAGCGCGAGCGCGAGCGGCGCGCCGACTCCCGACGCGATCGTCGCCCACGATCCCCCGGCATACGGCGGGGCGTACTCCGTGATCGTGTTGTTCCCGTAGTTGGCGACGTAGAGATTCCCCGACGTGTCGATCGCCAGCGCGACGGGCTGGCTCTGGCCGCCGGCGATCGTCGTCGGCGCCCCCGCGTAGGGCGCCGCGTACTCCGTCACGGTGTTCGCGCCTTCGTTCGGAACGAACAGGTTTGCCGACATCAGCGCGATCGAGCCTTGCTCGTTGACGCCGTTGGTAATCGTAGCGACCGGCGCGCTCTGATTCGAGAACGGCGCCGCGTACTCGACCACCGAGTTCGGCGTCGAGTTCAGGTTCGCGACGAAGAGGTTCCCGTGGCCGTCGAGCGCGATCGAGCCCGGCGCGTTGAGGCCTTTCGAGATCGTCGTCGGGGTGCCGGAGTAGGGCGGAGCGTACACCGTCACCGTGCTGGCCGCCGAGTTAACGACGAAGAGGTCGCCGCTCGAATCGAGCGCGAGGCTTACCGGATCGTCGACGTCGAGGGCGATCGTCATCGCGGGCGGCCCGCCGTAGGGCGGCGAGTACAGCGTAACGGTATTGCTGCCGTTGCCGTTGGCGACGAAGAGATTTCCACGTGCGTCAACGGCAAGCGCTTGCGGATGGTTGATGCCGTTAGCGATCGTGACCGGCTGCTGCGCGTACGGCGGCGCGTACGCGGTTACCGCACCCGATTGGTTCGCGACGAAGAGATCGCCGGAAGCGTCGAAGACAAGCGTCTGCGGGCCGACGACGCCATTCGAGATTGTCGCGAGCGGCGCGTTCTGGCCGTTGACGTAGAGCGTCACGGTGCTCGTCCCCGAGTTCGCGACGCCCAAGACTTGACGAACGTCGACGCGCACCGAGCCGCTGCAGACGGCTCCCGACTGCACGCACGGATTTCCCGGCCCGGAGTAGCTCGCCGTCGCGCGCAGCATCGCCGTGCTCCCCGCGGGCGACGCCGGCGCGGAGACGGAGAAGGCGTTCGGCGAGGCCGCCGAGGCTTGCGAAACGGTGACCGGAAGCGATCCGCCGGCCTGACTCATCGTGAAGCTGACCGCTCCACCGCCGACCATCACGTTCTGATTCGCATCGAGCAGCTCGACGATGAGCGGATGTCTTCCGGCACCGTAAAGATCGATGCCGCCTTGCGCGTTCGGCGCGCTCATCGCCGATCCGGGAACGACCGCAAGTTGCGCCGGCACGCCGCCGAGCGTGAGGTTCAGCACGTTGCTCGTGGAGGGCGTGACTGCGAAGGCGATCGCCGCACTGCCGATCGTTCCGGCGTACGTTCCTGCGGGGAGCGATAATCCAAGTTGGCAGAGCGAGCCGCCCGGCGCGGGCGAACAACCGGTCGAGTTCGGTCCGACGGAGAGGGTCTGACTGATCGTCGCCGGGCCGCTGACGTTGATCGCGAGCGATTGCGATCCCGGCGCGGGGGGCGACGTCGGCGCAGCGGGAGCGGCGGGCGGCGGGGTCGGCGGCCCGTTCGCTCCAAAGGGCGCGCCGGCCGGCGGCGGCACGATCGGCGGTTGCGTCAGCGTAGATCGCGATCCCGCGACGCCGTTTGCGGCGCCGGCGGGAACGAAGATCCGCACGACGGTGTTGCCCGAGCCGAGCGACGCTCCGTTGCCGAGCGGCACGACCGATCCCTGACTGCCTCCGCCCGAGCAGCCGCCGGCGAGCAGCGTCGCCATGACGGCGGTCAGCGCGAGCGAGCGGCGTCGCATCTCTCGGCGGAGCATCGCTTACCTCAGCACGCGCTCGACGTTCTCGCGCATCGCTGCGGGAGAGAGCTGGCCGACGACGATTTTGCGCACGACGCCGGCGCGATCGATGAAGACGTGCACCGGCAGACCGTTGACTTCGTATTGATTGCGCAACGCGCCGTCGTCAACGACGACCGGATAGCTCAGGCCGTGCTTGCTCCGAAAATCCGCCGCCTTGCCCCGGCTCTCGAGCACGTCGACTCCAACCACCCGTAAGCCGCGACCGGCGTACGCGCGCGATAGCGCGTCGATCGACGAGGCCTCGGAGTTGCACGGCGGGCACCACGTCGCAAAGAAGTTTAGATAGATCGCTTTTCCGCGAAACGAGGCGAGCGAAAGCGTCGGACCGGGAATGCTCGGCTCGCTCCAGCTCGGCGCGGCGCTCCCGACCTGCGCGGTCTGCGGCTGCGTCGCCGATGCGCCGTTCGAGCGGCCGCATGCGGCCAGAGCGAACGCCGCCGCGACGAGCGCGGCGAATCTCCTACCCATACGTCGGATAACCGATCGTCTGACGGTCTCGTTCCATCTGGGCCATCAGTTCGCCGGTATCCGGGAAAAGCCGCTGCTCCCGGACGTATCGCAGGTCGCGCAGGGCGAGCTCTCGCCCGTAGATCGTGTAGGGGAAATCGCGCAGCCAGGCTTCGACGGTGCGAGGTCCACCGCCGAACTGCGGGTTGGTGCCGATCGAGACGAGCGCGGGATAGTCGCGCCCGTCGTAGCGGGCGACTGCGCTATAGACGCCGTCCTTCGGCAGCAGTTTCGCCGGAACGCGAACGTTCGCGGTCGGAAAGCCGAGCGCGTGGCCGCGTCCGGCGCCGAACTCGACCGATCCGCGGATCTCGTACCCGGTGCCGCCGAGCAAGAGATCGGCGTGCGCGACGTCGCCGGCGGCGACCAGCGCGCGAATTCGGGTGCTCGAGATCCGCTCGCCGCCGTCGCAGACCGGCTCGACGCCGACGACCCGCGCGTGACGATCGGCGAGAGCGTCGCGCATAAGCGCGACGTCTCCCGCGCGCTTGTGCCCGAAACGGAACGTCGTGCCGACGACGACGGCACGTACGCTCAGCCGTTCGGCGAGAATCTCGAGAAAGGCTTGCGGCGAGAGCGTCGCCACCGCGTCGTCGAACCTAACGAAGAAGCACTCCTCGAAGCCGGCGTCGGCGAAGAGATCGAGGCGCTCTTCCGGGGTGCAGAGCAGCGACGGCTCCGTTCCGGGATTCAGGTGCGCGGAGGGATGGTTTGCGAAGGTCAGCAGCCCGCAGCGCCAACCGGGCTTGCGAAGCGTGCGCGCCCGGCGAGCGATCTCGCGGTGGCCGCGGTGAAAACCGTCGAAAAAGCCGACCGCCAGCACCAGGGGACGCTCGCTCTCGCGAGCGAGTTGGTGGTGAATCTCCACTACACGAAGACCTTGCGCGGCGCGAGCAGCGCGCCGAGGGCTTCGCCGACGCCGACGAGCGTGCGCGACTCGTCGCGCACGAAGACGTGCCGGCCGGTCGCGCCCTCGGGCAACGGCACGACGCGTCCGGCGCGAAAGTCGGCCGAGAGCCGCAGGTCGAGCACGATCGTCGGAAATGGAATGATATGCTCGGGCGCGATGAGCGCGCGCTCGGGATCGTGCGCGATCTCGTCGAGCCGCAGCGCCTCGTAGAGAACGAACGGCCCCGACGCTTCGCGTACGAGCGCGCCCATGTGCGCCGGAACGCCGATCGCCGCGCCGAGATCGTGGCAGAGCGCTCGAACGTACGTCCCCTCGCTGCACGCGATGCGCAGCCGCGCGACGTTGCCCTCCACGCCGAGCAGCGTCAACCCGTAGATCGTTACCGCGCGCGGCTTGCGCTCGACGCTCTTGCCTTCGCGCGCCAGCTCGTAGAGCCGGCGCCCGCGATGGTGCGCGGCCGAGTACATCGGCGTCTCTTGCGCGATCCGGCCGACGAACTTCGGCAGCGTCGCCTCGAGCGCGTCGGCCCAGTCGGCGCGCGGCGCCCGCGCTTCGACCGTCTCGCCGTGCGCGTCCTGCGTCGTCGTCGAGCGTCCCGCGACGAGCGTGCACGCGTAGCCCTTTCGTTGATCGAGCAGCAGCGGAATCAACCGCGTCGCCTTGCCGATCGCCACCGGCAGCACGCCGGCGGCCTGCGGGTCGAGCGTTCCGAGGTGGCCCGCGGTCAGCCGCCGATCGCCGGCGTAGAGAGCGTAGATCCGGCGCACGCGAGCGACCGCGCGAGCCGAACTCGGGCCGGCGGATTTAAAGAGGTTGACGAAGCCGATCACACGCGGCGCGCAACGGCGATCTTACAGACCTTCGGCGACGAGCGCCGCTTCGACGCCGGCGAACGCCTCTTGCAGCGAACCGTGGTACGTCAGGCCCGACGCACGAAAGTGTCCGCCGCCGCCGAGCCGTTGGGCTGCGGCCTGCACGTTGATCCGGCCGCTCGAACGCAGGCTCACGCGAATCTCGCCGTCGATCGCTTTGAAGAGCGCGGCGACGTCGACGCCGTCCTGTCCGAGCAGCGTATTGACGATGTCCTCGGTATCCTCTCCGTCCGCGCCCGTCTGCGCGAGCATCGCGTCGTCAACGTGCGAGAACGAGTAGCGGCCGTCGTGCGCGAAGCGCATCGCGTCGATAACGCGTCCGAGCAGCTTCGTGGCCGCGACCCGCCTGCGCAGGAATATCTCCTCGGTGATCTCTTCCTTGTCGGCGCCGAAGCGCATCAGCTCGGCGGAGAGATCGAGCGCCTCGGGCGTCGTGTTTGAGTGCATGAACCCGCCGGTATCGGTCATCACCGTCGCCAGGATGCAGGTCGCGATGCGCGCGTCTATCGTGACGCCGAGCGCGCGCAGCAGGTGCATGACGACGCTCCCGGTGGAACATTCCTGCTCGAGCACGAAGTTTAACTTGCCGAAGAGCGCGTTACCGAGATGGTGATCGATGTCGAGCACGTTCTCGCGAGCGACCGGCGGCAGAAGCTCGCCGGCGCGTTTGCTGTCGCTCATGTCGCAGAAGACGTAGAGCGTGTCGGCGGGCAGATCGGCCGGCAGTTCGCGCGAGACCAAATCGGCATCCGGAAGAAAGCGCAGATTGCGCGGCACGTCGTCTTGCTGGAAGTACGCGACGCGCTTGCCGAGTTGTTTGAGCGCTAACCCGAGCGCGAGCCCCGCGCCGAGCGTATCGCCGTCGGGCTTGACGTGGCTGACCATGACGAAACTCGTCCGTCGGCGCAGCTCCTCGACGACCTCGGCGGTCGAAGCGATGCGCGGCGTGCTCTCTATCAATTGCTTTCCTCCGGCGTAGCGGGTACCGCTGCCTCGCGCAGCGTCTTGGCGAGCGCAATCGCGCGCTCGGCCGAACGGTCTTCGACGAAGATCAACTCGGGAATGTGACGCAGCTCGATCTTCCGCCCCAGCTCGCCCCGCAGAAACCGGCCGGCGTGCTTCAACGCGTCGAGCGACTGCCGCGCCTGATGACGATCGCCGATCACCGAGATGAAGACCTTGCAGTGGCGGAGGTCGTCGCTGACCTCGGCGCGCGTCACCGTCACGAAGGCGAGTCGCGGATCGGCGAGCTCCTGCGAGACGATCGTTCCGAGGATCCGCTGAATCTCGTGGTCGATCTTCGCGATGCGTTGCTGCTTCATGCCCGCGCCAGCTCCGGCGCGACGCGCTCGAGCGCAAAGGCCTCGATCACGTCGCCTTCCTTGAGATCCTGGTACTTCGCGATCTGGATGCCGCACTCGAAGCCCTCGGCAACCTCTTTTACGTCGTCTTTGAAGCGGCGCAGGCTCTCGATCTCGCCATCGAAGACGACCGCGGCATCGCGGATGACGCGGGCCTTCGCGTTGCGCGTGATCTTGCCGCTCGTGACGTAGCAGCCGACGATCGTGCCGACCTTGCTGACCTTGAAGACCTGCCGCACTTCGGCGCGCCCCAAGATGACCTCGCGCTCGATCGGCGAGAGCATCCCGCGCATCGCCTTCTTGAGATCGTCCTCGATCTCGTAGATCACCTGATAGAAGCGCAAGTCGACGCCTTCGTTTTCCGCCAGGCGGCGGGCCGTCTCGTCGGGCCGGATGTTGAAACCGATCAGCACGGCGTTCGAGGCGCTGGCGAGGTTGACGTCGTTCGGCGAGATCGCGCCGACGCCGCCGTGAATGACGCGGATCTCGACGTCGTCGGTCGAGAGCGACTCCATCCGCGCGCGAAGCGCTTCGAGCGAACCCTGTCCGTCGGCCTTGATGATGAGATTGAGCACCTTGCTCCCCTCGGCCGGCATCGACATGAACGTCTCGAGCGAGACGCGCTGCGTTCCGGTCGCGGCCATCCGCACGTCGCGCCGGCGCGTCGCGCGCTTCTCCGCGGTCTCGCGCGCGACGCGTTCGTCGCTGACGACGCTGAAGATATCGCCCGCGGCGGGAACGTCGGAGAGTCCCATCACCTCGACCGGGATCGAGGGCCCGGCCTTCTTCACTTGCTTGCCCTTGTCGTCTATCAGCGCGCGCACTTTGCCGAAGGTGCCGCCGGCGACGACGATGTCGCCGACGCGCAGCGTCCCATTCTGCACGAGCACCGTCGCGACCGCGCCGCGGCCGCGATGGAGGGCCGATTCGATCACGACGCCGGCGGCGCGGCGATTCTTGTTCGCGCGCAGCTCGCGGATGTCGGCCTCGAGCAGCACCGTGTCGAGCAGCCCGTCGATCCCGTCACCGGTCTTCGCAGAGACCGGCACCATCTCGATCGTGCCGCCCCAATCCACCGCCTGCAATCCCTCTTCGGCGAGTTGCTGCTTCACGCGGTCGGGCTGCGCGTCGGGCCGGTCCATCTTGTTGATGGCGACGACGATCGGGACGTTCGCCGCTTTGACGTGCGCGATCGCCTCTTTCGTCTGCGGCATGACGCCGTCGTCCGCCGCGACCACGAGGATCGCAACGTCCGTGACCTTCGCGCCTCGCGCGCGCATCGCGGTGAAGGCTTCGTGACCGGGCGTGTCTACGAACGTGATCTTGCGATCGTTGCGCTCGACGGTATACGCGCCGATCTTCTGCGTGATGCCGCCGGCTTCGCCGGCCGCTACGTCGGCCTGCCGGATCTTATCGAGCAGCGACGTCTTACCGTGATCCACGTGGCCGAGCACCGTGACGACCGGCGGACGCGGCGTCAGCATCTCCGGCTTGTCCTCTTCTTGCTCGACCGTCACTTCCTCGCCGGCTTCCTTGACGACGGCGTTGAAGCCGAAGCGTTTCGCGATCTGCGTCGCGACGTCGCTCGAGATGTTCTGGTTGATCGTCGCCATCGTTCCGATCTTGATCAACTCGGTGATGACGTCGCGCGCGGGCACGATCATCGAGGTCGCGAGTTCTTGCACGGTGAGCAAGTCGGGAATCTCGATCGTTTCGAGCGCGCGCGGCGGCGGAGCCGCGGCGGCATCGCCCTTCTTCTTGCGCTGTCGCTCTTTCTCGAGCAGCAGTTCTTTCTCGCGGTCTTTCTTTGCGGTCGCCTTCTCCTCGTGCGTGCGCGCGCGATCGCCGGGACGCCCGCCCGTCGACGGCGTCGGTCCGTCGGTCGGGAGCGGGCCGCGCCCCGGGCCGGGACGTACGCCCGGCGTCATCGGGCGGAAGGGGCCGTTGCCGGTGGGACGCCGTTGCGGGGAGATCAGGCCGGGCGCGGCGGCGCGCGGCGGGACTGCGGTGCCTTTGCCGCCCTGTCCGGGCATCGCCTCACCGGGGCGCGGCGCGACCCCGGGGCGTCCGGGCAGTCCGGTGCGCGGGCCGGGCGAGGCCGAAGCGGCCGTCGTCGGCGGCGGGGCCTGCCGTTTGACGACCGAGGGCTGTCCGGACGGAACCGGCCGCAGCTGCGGGATGACTTCCGCGGCCGGGCGAGCCGGCTCGGCGGGTTTGGGAGCGGGGGCTTTGGCGGGCGCCGCGGCACGCGGCGCTCCGACGACCGGACGAAGCCGGGTGACCGGCTCGGGCGGCGCGGGCGCCGGCTTGACCGCGGGCCTCTTCGCGGGGGCCGGAGCCGGCGCGGCCGGCGCGCTCGCCTTCGGCTTGGCGGCCGGCTTGTCGCCGGGTTTCAATAGGACGCTGCGAACCAGATCCGCGATCTGATCCGGGACGACGCTCAGCTGATTTTTCGCCTCGAAAACGCCGCCGAGGCGTTCGTTGAAGAGCGTTGTCAGCTCTTTCGAGGTGAGCCCGACCTCTTTGGCGAGCTCGAATATCCTTACTTTTCCGGCCAAATTCTCTCTCGAGCGCACCCGCGCCCGAGTCCCATCAGTTGGAGTGCGGAGCCCCAACCGACGGGGTTGGCTCCGCTAGGTGATCAAAGGTCAGCCCTCATCGGAGGGAACGGTCGTCGCTTGTCATCATGCGTCTATTTCTTGCACAGGCTCCTTATTAAACCACATTCTGCCGCCGCGGCGCCAAGCCCCGGGTAGCGCTTGTTCTTGCGGGCCCCCTCCACGCACTCCGCCGAGCAGAGATAGGCGCCGCGCCCGGGCTGCTTGCGCCGGGAACCTGGACGATCCGGCCGCCAGCCCTCGGACGTGCGCACGAAGCGCAGCAACGCTCCCTGCGCGAAGCGCCGGCGGCAGCCGGCGCAGCTGCGTACGGGTGTTATGCCTCGTCCTTCCCCAGCCGCTCGCGACGGAACTCTTCGAGCTTTCGAATCAACTCTTCGTCGATCTCCTCTTCGCTCGCCGCGGCGCTCTCGGCCGCTTCGGCCGCGGGCGCTTCGGTCGCGGCGCGATCCGCGCGCTCCGCTAAGTAGCGCTCGCGCGCCTGCGCCGATTCGCTCTCGGTCGCGATGTCGAGCCGCCATCCGGTAAGACGCGCGGCGAGGCGCACGTTTTGGCCGTCGCGACCGATCGCGAGCGAGAGTTGATAGTCGGGTACGATGACGAGCGCGACGCCGTCGTCCTCGAAGAGCTCGACGCCGATCACCTTCGCCGGCGCGAGCGCGTTCGAGATGAAGGTTGCGGGCGCGGGATCGTAACGAATGATGTCGACCTTCTCGCCCCGGAGATTGTCGGTGACGTTTGCGATGCGGCTCGATTTCGGCCCGAGGCACGCGCCGATCGGGTCTACCTCGGCGCGGTTGCTCTTTACCGCCACCTTCGAGCGGCTGCCGGGATCGCGCGCGATCGCCATGATCTCGACGGTGCCGTCAGCGATCTCGGGCACCTCGAGCTCGAGCAGCCGCTGGACGAGCCCCTCGGCTGCGCGCGAGAGGATCACCTGCGGTCCCTTCGGCGACTTCTTTACGTCGACGACGTAGGCCCGGATGAAATCGTTGATGCGGTACGCCTCGCCCGGGACTTGCTCGTCGAGATACATGACCGCCTCGTCGCGGCCTTCGAGCGTGATGTACATGTTGCGCTGCTCGTAACGCTGCACCGTGCCGGTCACGAGATCGTTGAGCTTGCGCACGTACTTGTTGTAGACGGTGTCGCGCTCGGCTTCGCGGATGCGCTGGACGATGACTTGCTTCGCGGTCTGCGCGGCGATTCGGCCGAAGTCTTTCGGCGTGACTTCTTGATCGAAGTAGTCGCCGATCTGGTACGGCTTGCCGGCCTCTTTCAAGGAGATCTCGAGCTTGGGATCCTCGACCGTTTCGACGACGGCGCGCCGATGGTAGACGCGGTACGCTCCGGTCTGCCGGTCTACGATCACGATCGCGTTCGACTCGCTTCCGAAGTGCCGCTTGTAGGCGGTCAGCAATGCGGCCTCGAGCGCCTCGAGCAGCATCTCGAACGAGATGTTTCGCTCGCGCGCGATGTACTGCAGGACGTCGATGAGTTTCTCTTCAGTTGCCGCGTTGTCTATCGTTGCCATCTTTCCGTTTCCGTTGAAGCTTATCGCGTTTGAGATCCGCCCGCGGATCGTATTCCAGGTTCGCCGTTTTGATCGCCGCCATCGGAAGCACCAGCTCGCCGCCGTCGGTCTCGATCACCACCGCCTCGCCGCGCAGACCGCGAAGCGTTCCGCGATGCGTCTTACCTCCGTTGACCGTCAGCGACGTGACGATGCGCGCGCGCTGACCGGCGAAACGTTCGTAATCGGCGCCGCGCAGCAGCGGTCGATCGAGCCCGGCCGACTCCACTTCGAGCGCGTACGTGCCGTCGATCCCCGCGAGATTCGCGCTGATGCGCGCCGCAACGCGCTCGCAGAGCGTCAAGTCCACGCCGCCCGGCCGGTCGATCGTTACGCTGAGCTCGGTCGCACCGCGCGCCGGACGGGCGCGATGTGCGATGATCTCCAGGCCGGCGAACGCGCCGTCGTGCGCGATCGCATCGAGTTCTCGTTCGAAGGCCGTCACGATCGCGGCAGCGCCTCTCGACACGCCTTTCATCTCCGTCTCTGGTTGCTCTCTGAAGCAGCGAAGCGCGGGACTTGCCCACGCTCCTTGAAAAACCATAACAAAGCATACCGAAAAGCGCGACGGGCCGCAACCCCACGTGGCTGCGACCCCTCGCTCTGTTCACCTCTCGTGCGATCGGCGCGCCGCCGGCGAATCGTCCGGCTGTCGCGGAGCGCGCTTCGGCGCCCTCTATTCGGCGCGCAACTCGCGGGCTTCGTAGCCCGGCGGATTTTGCGGTTCCAACCGCCCTCCTTCGTGTTGTTTGACGAAGCGTGCCGGCCTTACCGGCACGACAAAATTCTAGTGCGACAAATGTCGAAACGCAAGAGGGAAACGGCCGCGCTTACGGCGACGCGGCGGGCGGCGGCGTGAACGGAACGAGCAATCTGCCGTCGCACGGCTGCGAGATCATCCCATCGACGATCGGCGCGATGCCCGCGTCGAACGGCCCGAGCGGCGCCTGCGAGCGTCCGCCGCCTCCGATCGCAATCTGCGTGCCGTTCGCCGGCCCCCCGTGCACGTCGCTCTGCACGTTGCTGATGCCGCTCGGATTGACGGGCTCGACGTATCCGCCGCGTATGGGCTGTGGATAACGTACGAGCCAGCCCGTGCAGATCGTCGTTGGGCCCGCCTTGCGCGCGGCGAGGACCCACATCTTCACGCGCGCCTCACCACCGGTGCCGCGCACCTCGTACATGTACTTCGTCTTCGCGAGCACCTCGGGCGGCGGCGTCGGCTCGAGGCGTCCGTGCAGCGAGTAGCTGGGCTGATACGATTTCGTCGTCGGATTGACCGGATTGTGCGGCAGCATCGAACGCAGCCGCGCGTTGATGTTCGGGGCCTCCTGCGATCTCGGGGCGGGCGTCGCCGCGGTGGGCGTCGGGCGAATCTCGATCGGGCGGGCCGGCGCCGTTTGGCTCTTCGGTCCGTTTCCAGGATGCGGTCCCGGCGACGCGCCGCCGCTCGGTCCCGGACTCGGCGCGAGTCCGGAGGTCCGCGCATTCGACGGCGTGCTGATCGGGCTCGGGCTCGGAACGCCGCTGCGGGGTGCGGGAGCGACCGACGCGCGCGCCGCGGGCGCCTCCGTGGCGCGCGGCGCCGCCGTGGCGCGCGCGACGGCCGCGGCGGTCGGCGATGCTTGCGGCAGCGCCGGCGCAGGGGTGGCGGGACGCGCGCTCGGGCGCGCGGTCGGCGCCGGCGGCTTCGGCGAGGGCTTCATCGAGGGAGCGCTCGTCGGAGCCGGCGCCGGCGCGGCCGTCGGCGGCACCTTGACGGCGATGGCGACGGGCGCAGCGGTCGGCACGTTCACCGGCACCGCCGGCATCTGCTGGCTCGGATTGGGCTCGAAGATGTTCGTCGTCGGCTGCGGGTTGGGTTGCGGCGTCTGTTGCGGAATCGGGCGCGGATTCGGTGGCGCCGACGGCGCCGCGACCGCCAGCTCGTGGCGATTAACCGGCAAGACCTGCGCCTGCGGCTGCGCGAGCGGCGCGTGCCGCGGAGGCGCGATCGTGGCCGCGTGCGGAATCGGAGCGACCGCGCGAACCGCCGCGGGCTGATTCGCGACGACGATCGGCGAGGTGCGCTCGATCGTTATCGTCTCGCCGCCGGCGACGCTTTCGGTCGCACCCTCCTCGGAGGAGCTGACGAGGACCGAGAAGAGCAGCAGCGCCAACAGCGCGTGGATCAGCAGCGATGCGAGGAAGCTTCCCGCTAGTCGCTCCGGATATCGGCGGTCGCGAGGATCGCGTAACTTCACGGCGAGGGGTTATGTGCGCTCAAGCACAAGGCAATCCTCTCATGGAACCGATTTTGCAGAAACGCACGAAGATCGTCGCAACCGTAGGTCCGGCATCGCGCGATCCCGCGATTCTACGCTCGCTCTTCGTCAGCGGCGCCAACGTCTTGCGGCTAAATTTCTCGCACGGAACGCCGGAAGAACACGGTGAGACGATCGCCGACGCGCGCCGGATCTCCGAGCAGCTCGGCATTCACACCGCCGTCTTACAAGATCTCCCCGGCCCGAAGGTGCGAACCGGCATGCTCGAGGGCGGCGCAAAGTCGGTGAGGCTCGAGCGCGGCGCACCGTTCGTCATCACGTCGGAGTCCGTTCCGGGAACGGCGCAACGCGTGAGCACGAGTTATCGGGACCTGCCCGCAGACGTCGCGGTCGGCAAGCGGCTCTATCTGCAAGACGGACAGATCGCGCTGCTCGTCGTCGGAAAGAGCGCGACGGAGATCGAGACCACCGTTGAATTCGGCGGCGACCTGCGATCGGCCGTCGGCATCAACTATCCCGACGGATCGCTGAACATCGCGTCGGTTACCGATCGCGATCTCGAGTATCTCGAATTCGGACTCGAACGCGGCGTGGACTACGTCGCGCTCTCGTTCGTCCGATCCGCCGAAGACGTCGAGCGCGCCAAAGCGTTCATGCACGAGCGCGGCCGACGCGTGCCGGTGATCGCGAAGATCGAGAAGCACGAGGCGCTCGACCAACTCGACGCGATCGTCGCAGCGGCCGACGGCATCATGGTCGCGCGCGGGGACCTCGGCATCGAAATCCCGATCGAGACCGTTCCGATCGTGCAGAAAGAGATCATCGCGAAATGCAATCGCGCCTCCAAGCCGGTCGTTACCGCGACGCAGATGCTCGAGTCCATGATCGCGTCGCCGCGGCCGACGCGCGCCGAAGCGACCGACGTCGCGAACGCGATCCTCGACGGAACCGACGCGGTCATGCTATCGGCGGAGACGGCGCTCGGCACCTACCCGACCGAAGCGGTACGGACGATGGCGCAGATTGCCCGCGAAGTCGAGCGCCACTATCCGCACGCGTCGCTGCGCGACCGCCGCCTCGAGAACTTCGAGCCGACGATCGCCTCGTCGATCGCCGAGGCCGCGACGCGGGCGAGCGCCGAACTGAAGATCCCCTATATCGTCACCGGCACGACGACCGGAAACACCGCGCACCACATCGCGGCGTTTCGTCCGCAGGCGCGGATCGTCGCGCTCACGCCCGACGCGCACGTCGCGCGCCGGCTCGCGCTCGTCTGGGGAACGGAGTCGCTCCTTATAGACACCTACGCGTCCATCGACGTCTTGCTCTACATGACCGAGCGTCAGATGGTGCACGAGGGCCTGGTGACCTCGGGCGATCTTATCGCGTTTACGACCGGCATGCCCGTCGGTTCGGGTGGAACCAACGTCCTAAAGATTCACCAAATTCCGTAGATCAGCGCTTTGCGGCCTGCAGCATCGCGCGCGCGTGGCGCATCGCGATCTCGTGCGACTCTCCCGAGAGCATCCGCGCGATCTCCGCTTCGCGCTGGCTCGCGCCCGCGACGCCGCGCACGACGATCGTCGTCTCCTTCTTTCGTTCGACCTTGTCGAGCACGTAGTGCCGGTCGGCCCACGTCGCTAACTGCGCGAGGTGCGTCACGCAGATCACCTGCTCGACGCGCGCCAGGTCCCCGATCCGCGCGCCGACCGCCGTAGCGGTCGCGCCGCCGATGCCGGCATCTATTTCATCGAAGACGAGTGCGGCCCGCGAGCCGCGCGCGCCTGCGAGCGCGACGACGAGCGCGAGCAGCACGCGCGAAAGTTCGCCACCGGAGGCGACGCGCGCGAGCGGCCGCGCCGGCTCGCCCGCGTTCGCCGCAAAGAGAAACTCGACGCGCTCGGCGCCGCGCGGACCGATCCGTTCGAGCGGATCGACGACGATCTCGAAGCGCCCCGACGCGAGCGCGATCTCGGCGAACTCGCCGGCGACACGCTTGCAGAGCGACGCCGCCGCCTTCTCGCGTCGCTTCGAGAGCGCGGCCGCCGCCTCGTGCAGCTCCCTCGCCGCCGCATCGGCCGCGGCGCTCAACTCGGCGACGCGCCGATCGCGGTTCTCGTACTCGTCAATCGCCGCGCGCGCGCGCTCGGCGACGGCGGGAAGCTCGTCCGCGGGGACGCCGTGCTTGCGCTGCAGCCGTTCGAGCAACTCGAGACGCGCGTTGATCGCTTCGAGCTCGCCCGGATCGTACTCGGCGGCGTCGAGCGCACCGGCGATCTCCGCGGCGAGATCGACGGCCTCGGCCTGGAGCGACGCGGTCCGCCGCGCCATCTCGCGCAATCGCTCGTCGTACTTCTCCACTGCGGCGAGTGCGGTGCCGGCGCCGCCGAGCGTGCTGACCGCACCGCCCTCGTCGGCGGCGAACGCTTCGCGGGCGGCGTGCAGGGCGGTAGCGATTCGCTCGACGTTCTCGAGATACGAGCGCCGCTCGTCGAGCCGTTCGATCTCGCCGGGCTGCAGCTTCGCGCCCTCGATCTCGCGAGCGATGAAGCAGGCCTCGTCGTAGCGCTCCTTCGCGCGCCGTTCGTCGTGCGAGATTCCGGCGAGCGCCTGCGCCGCTTCCTCGGCGCGCGCGTACGCGGCCGCGACGCCGTCGCGCAGCGCGAGCGCGGACTCGCCGGCGAAGCGGTCGAGCAGTTCGAGGTGGTAGGCGGGCGCGAGCAGCCGCTGCGCCTCGTGCTGACCGACGATCTCGGCGATCGAGTCGCGGATCTCGCGCGCGTAGGCGGCGGTCGAGGCTCGGCCGTTGACGCGCAGGGTCGATCGTCCCGCGTCGCTCATCTCGCGAACGATCGTCGCGGCCTCGCCCTCGTCGAGTTCGAAGCCGTCGGCGCCAAAGCGATCGCGCAGGTCGTCGTCCGCGTCGAACTCCAGCGTAACCGTCGTCTTCGCCACACCTCGCCGCACGACGTCCGCGCCGGCGCGCGCGCCGAGCGCGAAGTCGAGCGCGCCGATCAACATCGTCTTACCGGAGCCGGTCTCACCGGTGAAGATCGTCGCGCCCTCCGAGAACTCGACGTCGGCACGTTCGATCAGGCCGTAACTCTCGATCAGTAGTCGCCGCAGCATGAAGTCGTCGCCCGGGGGGACGATTACCGACGGGGATCCTTGATGGAAACGCCCCAGAGCATCTTCGCCTCGAGGCGTTCGAGGAAGTGCAGCGGCGCGGTCCGCGCAAAGTAGACGCGCTTCGGATGGCATCGGATTATGACGCTGGTGCTGGGTTCGATGTCGCTGAGCACGTCGCCGTCGCACTCGAGGTGCGCCTGCGCGCTCTCCTGGTCGGACGAGATCTCGATGCGCGACTTCGTCGGCACGATCAGCGGGCGCGAGAAGAGCGTGTGCGGCAGAAGCGGCACCACGCCGAAGGCGTCCACGCTCGGCGAGATCAGCGAGCCGCCTGCCGAGAGAAAATAGGCGGTCGAACCGGTCGGCGTCGCGACGCAGATGCCGTCGGCGGCGATGCGGGTCGTCGCGCCGTCGTCCACCCGAAGGCCGAACGGCACGATGCGCGATACCTCGCCCTTGCGCACGACGACATCGTTGAGCGCGAAGAAGCGACGTCCGTCGTACTCCGCTTCGAGCGCGGTGCGTTCGTCGAGGAAGAGTCCGGCGCCGACGAGCGCCGGCAGATCGTCGAGCCGCGGATCGTCTTCGTCGAGTTCGGTCAGGAACCCCAAGCGGCCGGTGTTGATGCCGAGCAGCGGCACGTCGGCTACGACGGCGATGCGGGCCGCGCGCAGGAGCGTGCCGTCGCCGCCGACCGTGACGAGCAACGAGGCGTCCGCCGCCGCTTTTGCATCGACGACGTCGAAGCCGCTCGAGCGAAAATCGCCCGCGACGCGCGCCGCGATCGACCGGGCGTGCTCGCGCTCGGTATCTACGTAGAACGCGACGACTCTTTTCTCGATCGCGAGCGTGGTCATGGCTCGGCTCTTTCGGCGAGGACCGCCTCGAGTCGTGCCTCGTCGAACGGCGTTCCGCGGCGCCGCAGCTCCATGAGAAACTCGCGGTTCCCGGCCGGCCCCAGCAGCGGCGACGAGGTGAGGGCGACCGGCACGAGCCCGAGCGGCGCGACCGCGTCGCGCAGCTCGCGCAGCACCGCGGCGTGCGTCTCCGGATTGCGGACGACGCCGCCCGCGCCGAGGCGCTCGCGTCCCGCCTCGAATTGCGGCTTGACGAGCGCGACGACGAGGCCCTCGTCGCGGAGATATCCCTCCGCCCGCGCCAGAATCGTCCGCAGGGAGATGAACGACGCGTCCGCGACGATGAGGTCGAATCGTTCCGGAAACGCATCGTCGGAGAGCAGCCGGAAGTTGACGCGCTCCATGACGCGGACGCGCGGATCGTTGCGCAGCCGCCAATCGAGCTGTCCGTAGCCGACGTCAACCGCGGTCACGCTCGCCGCCCCGCGCTGCAAGAGGCAATCGGTGAAGCCGCCGGTGGACGCACCGACGTCGAGCGCCGCGAGCCCGGTCACGTCGATCCCAAACTTCTCCAGCGCATGCTCGAGTTTCTCGCCGCCGCGACTGACGAAACGCCGTGGACTCTCGATCTCGATTCGCGCGTCGGGTTCGACGTTCTGGCCGGCCTTCGTCGCGACGACGCCTTCGACGCTGACGCGTCCCTCCATGATGAGGCTGCGCGCCTGCGAGCGCGTGATTCCGCCGCGATCCGCGACGGCGGCGTCGAGCCTAACTTTCA